>NZ_SFBO01000154.1:0-9352 GCF_007095705.1 Microcystis sp. Msp_OC_L_20101000_S702 | reverse complement strand
GAGATAAATAATCGGGTAAAATACTTTCTGAAAAGCTAATATCCTCTTGAGCAAATTCATTTTGTAACGATTGTGCTTCTGCATCTGAAATATTGTCCCATTTCTGAAAACGTGAATTTCTTTGTAAGGATTTGACAAATTCAAGGACTTGTTGCTGTTTTTCTAGCGGTAAAGTCTTAATACTTTGCAAAATCTGGTCTTGAAGATTATTAATATGGGTGATAGACATTTTAACGTTTACCATATCTACACTAGGTCAACCATCTTACCACAAAAAACGCTCTTGTTATCAATTAGTTAGCAACAATTAAATAATAGACAATAAACAATAGACAAAAAATAACCCCTCAACTGACTAAATAAAGGGGCATTTATGGTATTTTAGAAGCAATTTAGCCGACTTTTGTGGTTTCTTTTTCGGTGGATTGGGAGGGTTTTAGTTTGCGTTTCAGGGTTGAAGCTGCACCGAGAGCGAGGAGGCTGAGGGTTGAGGTGGGTTCGGGAACTGGTTGGACACCCAAAAGTTCGCCATCAAAAGTAACTTCGCTGGCAAAGACCCAGGCAGTGCGCCGATTTAGAGTAAGTTGTAGGGAACTACCACTAAAATTTAATCCTGAAAAAGTATAGGATGTTGGCGCTGCAGTAGGAGGATCAGTAAGAGATCCCGAATTATAATTAGAGCCACCCATACTTAATAATATACTTTGCGGTACGGAAACAGCACCAAAACCATTTGCGTCATCCACATATACAGTAACTGTGTTTATATTTACTGTGCCAGCAAAGTTAAAAGTAATGACAGGATTCCGGTTTTCCCAACCAACATAAGGTCCTGTACCGTCTGCAACTTCTACATCATTCCAGTTTTGTGTAGGAATTATGCCATCAGTTAGATATCCAACTCCTCCACTGAGAGGAGCATAATTTACCGACGTGTTTCCAGTACCATTATATTTCTTGTCCCAGTATTTAGAGCCGCCTCCATTGGCTCTCTTAGGTTTGGTGGGTAAAATGTATTCTAAGATACAGTCCTGCTGGCGAGCGAGTGGAAGGAACCACAGAAACACAGAGGACACAAAGATTGATCGCTTCTATAGTAAGTTAAACTGGTCGCAACGCGCTCGCTACGCGAGATCACACAAAGAATAAGAGAGCCGCACTTTTTGAGGAGAAAAAAGTCTAAAAGCCTTATCCAACTTGGTTTATCTTCAGATATTGATGCTACTGAGAAACTTACCTATGACTAAAAGAGCTTTACTACTAATCAATCGTCACTCGCGCAAGGGTAAAGAAAACTTTGCTCAAACTGTTGATCTGCTCAATCATTGGGATTTTGAAATTATCAGCGTCCCTTTGAAAAAGGTAGAAGATATACCTTTTTTGCTGGAAAAATATCGCTCTAGTATTGATTTAGTTATCGTCGGTGGTGGCGATGGGACTCTTAATGCTATGGCGGATGTGTTGGTAGAAACTCAACTGCCCCTAGGCATTATACCTCTGGGAACCGCTAATGATTTAGCCCGGACTTTAGGGATACCGAATTCTATTGCCGAAGCCTGTCGAATTATTGCCGAAGGTAATTTAAAATATATCGATCTAGGTTGGGTAAATAATAAATACTTTTTCAACGTGGCTAGTTTAGGATTAAGTGTGAAAATTACCCAGAAACTGAGCAAGGGTTTAAAGCGACGTTTGGGAATTTTGGCCTATGCTTGGACAGCCCTACAGGTATTAAGTAAAACCCGTCCTTTTACCGCTATGATCGGTATTGATGGAGAAAATATCAAAGTTAAAACCCTACAAATAGCGATCGGAAATGGTCGTTATTATGGGGGAGGAATGCCGATCGCTTACGATGCCCAAATCGACGATCAAAGGTTAGATTTATATAGCCTAGAAATTGAACACTGGTGGCAAATTTTCCCGCTTTTGTGGACATTACCGCGAGGACAACAGGGTTTATTATCTTGGGTGAGAACTCTTAACGGTAAAGAAATTCAAATTGAGACTCGTAAACCCCATAGTATCAACACCGATGGCGAAATTACTAGCACTACTCCCGCCATATTTCGGGTTATTCCAGCAGCCATAGGGGTCTATATTCCCCGCCAGAAAACACAATCTTAAAATTAACGAAAAGGAGGAGAATACAATAAACCGCCCTTTGTCCAAAGATTATTTAAACCTCGATCGAGTTGCAGGGGTTTACCGATTTCACGATCATAAATTTCACCGTAATTACCCACCTGTTTTAAGACTCTTTGGGCAAAATCATTGGGCAAACCCATATCTTCACCTAACTTCTCATCGATACCCAAAAAGCGCCGAATACTGGGGTCTTTGCTATCGGCAAAAGTGGCAATATTTTGGGAGTTAATTCCAAATTCTTCCCCTTGAATTAAACTAAAAACGATCGAGCGGACGGCATTCGACCAAGCGGGATCACCATCGGCCACGGCCGGGGCCAAGGGTTCCTTAGATATTACCACTTCTAATAATTGATGATCCTGCGGTCGGGGAAAAACCGAGCGCCGGGCCACCAATTGGGAGCGATCGGAGGTGACAGCCTGACAGCGCCCCGCCTGATAAGCTGTATATAAAGCCTCCACATCATCGGAAACGATCGGTTTATAACCTTGCACTGCCGCTTTTGCCATGGCATCGGCCAGATTTTGTTCCGTGGTGGTTCCCGATAGCACACAAATGGACTTTCCGCTCAAATCTTCTAATTTCTTAATATTACTGGCTTTCGTGGCCATAATTCCTTGACCATCATAGAAAACCGGGGTGATAAACTCCATCCCCAGAGCGGTATCCCGGTTAATCGTCCAGGTGGTGTTGCGACTGAGAATGTCCACTTCTCCCGTCTGTACGGCAGTAAATCTCTCTTGGGGACTAAGTTTACGATATTCGACTTTGGCGGGATCATCAAAGAGAGCCGCCGCGATAGCTCGACAAATTTGCACATCTAAGCCCGAATATTCGCCTTTTTCATTAACAAAGCTAAACCCCGGCACTTCTCCGTTAATACCACAAATTAACTTACCGCGATTTTTCACCGTTTGCAAGCGGTCAGCACTGGGACTATTTGCAGTGTTAGAACTAGAATTAGGTTGATTTTCCGTCCCACAGGCAGTAATTAGCAGTAACAGCAGGGACAATGCACAAAAACGCCACTTTAGCATAGATATTCTCTGAAAAATTTTTTTAGTCACTTAACTTTAGCGGAAAGACCAGAGCAAGCTTAACATTATAGCCACGATCGCACCGATAACCGTATTGATCACATTGACTAATTCATTAGTTAACCACAGAAAGCGGGTTTGTAGGGTAGCTCCGATGAGACTTTCGATATTGGTGGCGATAAAGGCTGCAATTACACACCATAACACACCAAGAAGATCGATCGCACCGATAGTCCATGCTAACAGGGAAATCGCCGTGGCTGCCAGCAAACCGGCGAGCGTTCCTTCCAAACTAACAGCACCTTCTGTTCCCCGGGGGACGGATTTAAAATTAGTGATTAGATAAGTAGTTTTACCGTAAGCTTTGCCCACCTCACTGGCAGTAGTATCGGCTAATTTAGTGCTAAAACTAGCCACATAAGCGAGTATTAACAGGTAATCCCAGGGAGAAGCGGCAAAAAGACTGAGGATAGCGCAAATTGCCCCTGCTAAAGCGGAACCCCAGACATTTTCTGGACCGCGTACCCCCGCTCTTTTTTCGGCGATTCCCTCCGCTTCCTTGCGCGCTAAACCGATGCGGGTGACAGTAGAACCGACGAGGAAATAGAATAAAACAATCAGATAACCGCGCCATCCCAAGCTTCCCCAGACAATTACCCCTAAAACCCAAGCATGGAGATAACCCATCCGAGTTAAGAGCTTTTTTGGGGCAATTGCAGCGATTCCGAGGAGGATGGTATTGAGAAGAACAGCGACGAGCCAAGGATTAGTTAACATAGTATCTGGCCAAGTTTATATACCCTATTGTATCGATCTAGTCGATGAAAACTAATCAACCTTATCAACCTCTTTTACTGCGAATTCTGCACGGATTCACGGGAATTGTCCTCATTGCCGCCATGGTTACGGCCTATTGGACCTATGATACTTTTGACGGTCGTTGGTTGAAACTGCCCCTACCAGAATACCAAGAAATTGAAAGTATTCATGGTACTTTTGGCCTCTATACTCTGATTATCTTTCCCGTTTTTGCTATCTATGCTTTTCGTCGCGGCAACAAAAGATTAATTCAAAGTGATTCTCTTAACAAATTAACCCAATTTGGTAAGCCAATTTGGTGGTACAGTCTCCATCGTTTAGTCAATACTTTGATTCTTTTTGCCCTAACTTTTGCCTTGTATAGTGGTCGGATGATGGATTCCAAATGGCTACCGGAAGGGGAATTAAATCACTTTTGGTATTATGCCCATTTGCTCAGTTGGTTAATTATGGTAGTAGGTCTGGTGCTGCACCTGCTCATGACTGCTAAAGTGGGAGGAGTTCCCCTGTTATTATCTATCCTTAAATGGCGTTTTCGTGAACAAGATAGCCCGAAATTATGGTTATCTCAATTACGTCAATGGGGGTTAGGTTTGCGTCTAGCTAATACTTTGCAGTGGCTACAATCTCTTAACTTATATAAAGTCTTAGAAATTGTTGTTTTATTGGCTATTATAGCGGCTTGGATTGTTCCCAAGTTTGACTAGATCTAAGGGAGCAACTACCAGAGCGGATCGGAGTATAAATGAACGGTTAAAGAATCTCGATCGCCCGGGATACCAGTAATACAACTACAAATTTGAGTACCATCATCTAATTCTACTTCACAGGCGTGACAGGAACCCATTAAACAGCCGGTAGGAATGTCAATTCCTACTTTTTTGGCTACATCTAATAATAGTTCTCCCGTTTCCGCTTCTATGATAATATCATCGGGTAAAAAACGCACTGAAATAGTCATAATTTCTCCTTACAAATGAGCAAAAATAGGTTTAAGATTTAAATGTTCTTCCAGTAAATTAGCCATATTATCTAGGGTTATTTCTCTTTGTTCACTATAGTTAGCAATTCCCGTAGGCAAAGATAATAAACCGCGACGCTGACGCAGATGATTTAGCCAATTTCTTCGCCAAGAACCATTATCAAAGATACCATGTAAATAACAACCCCAAATTGAGAGAGAATCACTGACAATTCCTAGACTAGCATCTTCCTCGAACATTTTTTGATAACCTGATTCACTTTCCCATGCGCTTATTCCCTGGTGAATTTCGTATCCTGTTACTGGTAAACCCCCTTGGGGAAAATTAGATAAAACTTGGCGTTGACGGGTAATTTTTTCGGCAGTAATTACCGTTTTTAACGGCAGTAAATTTAAGCCAGCTGCCTCACTTTCGGGACCTTCTCGATGGTCAGGATCGAGGATTAATCGCCCTAACATTTGCAAACCACCACAGATGCCAAAGATAATACCTCCCTTTTGGTGATAGGCTTGTAATTGATTAGCCATACCACTTTGATTAAGAGCAATTAAATCAGTGACAGTGGTTTTAGAACCGGGGATAATTACCCCATCGGGATCACCTAAAGATTCCTGTAATTCTAGATAACGTAGATTAACTGTTGCTTCACCACAGAGAGGGTCAAAATCAGTAAAATTAGCGATATGAGGCAGACGAATGACACTGATATTTAGTTCAGCTTTGGGTTTTTGGGCGGGGCGATCGAGTAAACTGAGAGAATCCTCGGCACTTAAAAAGATATCACTATAGGGAAGAACTCCCAACACGGGAATTTTTGTATAATCTTCTAGCCAAGTAATCCCCGAATCTAAGAGAGATTTTTGTCCGCGAAATTTATTGATCACAATACCTTTAATTAAAGCTCTTTCCTCCGGTTCTAATAATTCTAACGTACCGACGACGTGAGCAAAAGCCCCCCCGCGATCAATATCCACCACTAAAATAGTAGCGGCATCGAGATATTTAGCCACCCGCATATTAGTTAAATCGCGATGTTTGAGATTTATTTCCGCCGGACTTCCCGCACCTTCACAGACAACTAAATCAAATTCTGCCGATAATTTGGCTAAAGATTCTTTAATTGCTTGCCAACCTTGGTCAAAATAATTCTGATAATAATCCGCTGCCGTGGTGACACCAACAGCCTTACCTTTAATAATCACCTGAGAGGTCATATTTCCCTGGGGTTTTAATAAAATTGGGTTCATTTCTACCCGGGGAACTGTCCCCGCAGCCCATGCTTGCACCGCCTGGGCGTGACCCATTTCTTCCCCTCCGGCGGTAACATAGGCATTAAGAGCCATATTCTGACCTTTAAAGGGTGTTACCTGCCAACCTTTCCGGTTGAATAAACGACATAAAGCCGCAGTTAAAAAAGATTTACCCGCGTGGGATGTTGTCCCCACTACCATAATTGCTTTCATCTAGTTTTTTTAATTGAGCATTTTCAGTGAACAGTAATCGGTAAACAGTAATCAGTTGATACTAAATCCGTTGAGTATATGCTACTTATAAGGACAGGCACTCATGCAAGAGGCTAATAACTGAAAACTCACATCTGATAACTGATAACTGATAACTGATAACTGACTCCCAACAGCATTAAAAAGAAAACCAACGTTGCAGAGTATTTAAAAATCTTTGCCAGAAAGTGGGTTGAGGGAAAAAGTCCCCTTGGGGTTGCCATTTTTCTATTAATTTCCTCCCCAAAGGAGTGAGACGAAAACTATCGGTTATCCCCTGTCCATCTACTTCGCGTCGCAAAATTCCCACTTTAATCAACCAGAGAAGATAGCTTTCCACTGCTGCTTCCGTCAGCAGTCTGGAAGTATAACCTTTCTCTAAACCCCCAGCACCCGGAATGCTCAAAAGTGATACACTTTGCTCCAGCATAGCGGCGAATAGGGTGACACGGAAAGGAGAACAACAGAGGGCGCGTTGGGCCCTAGTGATGGTAGCATCAGGATAATTGATGGCGGTAACGGTGGGAGTCGATAGGCTCATAGATTCCAGTCGTCTAGCTATTGATAAACTCATTGTTACATTAATTTCGCCCCAACCCCTATCAACCCCAATCACCGATAAAATAGGGATGAAGTGTTAAGTAGCTTGAGTATTTATGAAGTCTCCCGAACCGTTCGATACTAAATATACCCCAGAGGAAGTGGAAGTGGAAATCGAAACCGACGATTTTTCCCCCGTTGATACCCGGGTTAGTTTCGCTGCCACCCTCGAAAAAGTGAAAACTTGGTACGGCAGCCTGTCCACACCAGCACAGGTAGTTGTGGCAGTGGCGGGGGTTTTTGTGACTTTTTCGATTTTAACGGCGATTTTACGGCTAGTTAGCGCAGTTTTAAGTGCTTTAATCCTCGCCGCTATCTTTTATCTTATCTATCGTTACATCCTCAAACCGAAATTTTAGTCGGCTATGCACATTTTCTGTTCAATGTCAAGAGTTTAATTGATAAAAAAAATTTATGGAAGAAGCGGACACTAGAGATATCTTGGGGGAAAATGTGGCTAAGTTGGGACTGGCCCAGATCCAGCGTCATCTATTTCTCTGCTGCGATCAGACTAAGCCAAAATGTTGTGACAAGGAAGAAGGGTTAGAAGTGTGGGATTATTTAAAGAAGCGGTTAAGTGAATTACAACTCGATCGCCCTAGCACCGACCGTCCGGGCTGTATTTTTCGCACTAAAGCCAACTGTTTGCGGGTTTGCAGCCAAGGCCCGATTTTATTAGTGTACCCGGAAGGAGTCTGGTATGGAAGGGTCAACAAGGAAGCGATCGAAAGAATTATCCAAGAACACCTAATCGGTAATCAAATCGTCACTGAATATGCTTTCCTTTGTCACGATTTACCGGCAATCTCTCTGAACTGTCCAGAAGAAGAACCCGAAACAATAGAGGAAAACAGCGTTAAAACTAGCTGAAACCCAATCAATTACACATATCTAACTACCTTTTACCTTTTGCCTGTCGATCCTTTGTCCGTCTCCATTCCCCCAACCCTGCAGCCCGGAAAATAGCGATGAAAGAGACCAACAAAGACAACAAACAACTTTTATTAATCGACGATGACCCAAATTTAATACTTTTGGCGAAAGATTATCTAGAGTTTCGTGGTTATAGGGTGACAACCGCAGAAAACGGTCCCGAGGCCCTGGCAATCCTTGAACGCGGGGCAAATGCTGCCAAAGCAAGGGAAATGCCCGATATGATTATCTGTGATCTGATGATGCCGGAAATGGACGGTTATGCCTTCCTCGAAACAATTCGTCGGGACATTCGTTTTAGTGGCCTTCCCGTGATCTTTCTCTCCCCTAAGGGTCAAAGTCAGGACAAGGTGACAGGTTTAACCGCCGGGGCCGATTTTTATATGGTCAAACCCTTTGAACCGGAAGAATTAGTGGCCCGGGTGGAGTCTTCCCTCAAACAAGCGGGCCAGTTGCCGAAACGCAGCACCCGCATCCATTCCCCGGATGTCACCCCTGTTCAGGTTCCGGGTAATGTGGAATTAACCCCAACGGAATTAAAAGTAGTACAATTGGTCGCCCAGGGTCTGGCTAATCGGGAAATCGCCGCAAAACTCAATGTTAGTCAACGGACAATCGAAAGTCATGTGTCGAATATGCTCCATAAAACCGGTCTTCATAATCGCACGGAATTGACCCAGTGGGCGATCGAAAGTAATAAGCTGTTGACTATCTAGAGCTTGCTGAAAAACTTTTTTAGCATACCCTCAATAGTCAACAGCTTATCAGGGGTTAGGTCAGGTGATTGTCAACTCACCTTTTTTTGGCATTAAAAATCCCTGAGATTGTCCTGGGCTGCTAGTTGCGATCGCTCTTTTTCCATGGACAATTCCGTTTCCAATTCTTGGCTGAGGAAATAGTTGAGGAAAGTTCGGATAATAGCGATGAGGGCGAGTTGTGCCAAGGCTTCTATAGTAGGTGTGACGGTGGTAGCCACGATGTCTCCACCTAACTGAAACTCTAGGGCTAAAGATAGCCAAGTACCGAAACGAATGCGAATTTGATTGAAGGAAAAAGGGGGAAGACTGGGACGGTGACGATTAGACTGCCAAGCTAATTGTAGGGTTTTAATTAATCCGATCACCACACAAGCGATCGAAATACTTTCTAGGCAAAACTTGATGATTGCCACCGCAGAGATCAAGCCTGTTTCTAAAGTTGCTAAAAATTCCATAAGTAGTCATGCAAAATTAATTACCCAAATAAAAAATTAAGAAGTATAATACATAAAAAAACGAAGCAGCAGGAAAATACAATGAGATTGATTAGAGACCTAAACCCCGAGAGCCAG
>NZ_SFBO01000153.1:0-15097 GCF_007095705.1 Microcystis sp. Msp_OC_L_20101000_S702 | reverse complement strand
TCAGTCTGTAGAGCGACCATAAGACCAGAACAGAGTAAATCTGTTAAGGCAGGTGCGAAAAATCCTTCGGGAAAGAAGCAGAAACCCAAATCGTGAGGTTTGGGAATCGCCGTCCGTTTACGGCGGTGAGGATGTCAAAGCGGGCAATCCACCTACTGATGAGATTCTGGCATCGTGGTTTTGGTATTATCTCCATCGGAGAATAAATCATCGCTAAATAGATCATCAAGGGGAAATTCTTCCTCAGAAGGCAGGGATTCTAGATCGCCCACTCCTTCATCATCCCACATACTGAAGAAATCTAGTTCCTCTTGGTAACTCGGAACAGAAGCAACATTTTGGCGGTTAGATTCAACTTTAGGGGTTTCTTCAGCAAAAGGATCGAATAATTCTGGGCTATTGCTGTCAGTAATATCGGCAAATAAGTCATCTAGAGAATTTGGGGCAGCGGCGAATTTTTCTGAGTCGGTGGCTAATAAATCAGGGAAACCCGTGTCACTGCCAACGGTTTCTTGACTGTAGCTCTGATCGTAATTACCCGATAATTCTTCTAGGCTACCGATCATTCTAGTTTCTTCCTCTTCGTCAAACATCTCCATCTCAGGAGTGAATTCCGCTGCCAAATCTAGATTTTCTTCAGTGATAAAACCATCAAAAGTATTGATTTCACTGACGAATTCTGGTTCAGAAACTGTGGCTTCTAGCAGCGTTTCGGGAGCAAATTCTGGCTCCAATCCTAGGGTTTCTTCGGTGATAAAACCATCAAAAGGATTGATTTCTTCCCCAGGTTGGATTGTTTGGGTGTCGTTTTGTAGTTCTAACAGTTGGCTTTGATAACTCTGTTCTAGTTGTTGAATTTGCCACTGATAGCCCTTTTCTAATTCTAGAATCTGCGCCTGTTGACTTTGACGCAGGGCCTCCATTTCTGCTTGCTTGCCGTCGATAATCTCGCGAATTTGACTTTGATAGCTTTGGCGCAATTCCTCGATTTTAGTCTCGTATTCCTGTTCAAGTTCCTGAATTTGGGTTTTATAGGCAACTTCCATGGCTTGAACTGGATTTGCGCCGGCTGCCTCTTGTAAACGTCCTTGGCTATCTTCTAACTCTTTTTGTAATTTAGCCACTTCTTCTCTATAGGTGGCTTCGATATTGCCCATCCGTTCTTGGGAGAGTTCGAGTCGTTTTAACTCTCCTTTGGTATCTTCTAACTCCGCTTCGGTTTTACCTAAATCCGCCCGAATTTTACCCTGTTTTTGCCGTGCCTCCCTGATTTTTCCCTCTTGCAGGGCATATAAAGCCCCACCCCCGATCGCACCTCCACCGACAAAACCGATTAAAATATCGACGATACTCATTATGGGATTCCTCCTCTAGGAAAATTTACTTGTAATCCGCCGCTCTCTATGCCGATTGCTTTTGATTGTGGCAGCAATTATCAAAAAAAGAAAGAAAATATTAAGTTTTTTCTCGGCAAATATGGTGAGGTACAAAGTCTCTGGTTTTAGGGAGTTGGTTGTCGATGCTCGATCCTGTCACACCGCATCGGTGTTTGGCAAGACATTTCACTGAGGCTGCATTTCCCGATAAGCTTGATAAACGCCGCGCACGTTGTACCAATTGAGAAAAATGCGGGCAATTTCTAGGGCTAATTGCGGTTTACCTCGATCGATTAACCATTGTAACAGCGGGGAGAGGCTGCGTTCATTCAGGGTTCCGCCTAGGGAAAGTAAACCCCACAAAAGTCGGTGAATCCAAGTCATTTGAATCATCATCCGCACTTCCCAGGTGGGATGTTTTTGATAAAAAAGCACTCCCATTCGTCCCCGTTGAATTTCCTTATCGATGAGATTGGGAATTTGAGCGAGATTAAAGGGGGGATGCCAATGATAACCGACGGCTTCAGGACATTTAATTAATTTTAGTCCCAATTGCTTCAATCTCACCCCTAATTCCAAGTCTTCCCAACCGTAGAGTTGAAACTGAGTATCAAATAATCCCGCCGCTAATAACCATTTTTTGGCGATCGCCACGTTGCCAGTGGCAAAATAGGCGGCGGAGAAATCGGTGATTTTATAGGGTTCACTGCTGGGATGCTCGAAGTTACAGGTATTAATGACGCTGCCGTAGGTAAATAAGCGATCACTGCCGAGACTTGCTGCCCCGGCGGTTAAAGCGTCGGCGTGAGCTTGCAAAAAATTTTCTGTCACTACCAGATCGCTATCAATAAAAATAATCGTATCACCACGAGCTTTTTCTACCCCCAGATTCCTAGCGATCGCCGGTCCGCCGTGATCCTGTTGCCACAGTTGCAAATGGGGTAAATTAGCCTTTTGAGTTTCTAGCCAAGCGATCGTCCCATCGGTAGAGCCATCATCGACAAGGACTATTTCGTAGTTTTCCACCTTATTATCGGTTAAACGCTGATTTTCTAGGGCGAGTAAACATTTTTTTAAGATTGCTTGGCGATTGTAGGTAGGGATGACAACACTGATCAGCACGGGCATTCGGGGGTCAAGATTATCGTTTTAGCTTACCAAATAACCTCGGTTTCTTGATTAGACTTCCCGCAAAAATCCACAATCTTTAATTCAGGATTCAGGAGACAGGATTCAGGAGACAGGATTCAGGAGATTATTTTTATTTATTCTCCCCATTTCCCCACACCCCACACCCCACACCCTACACCCCACACTCTATGTAAGGAACTCCGGGAGGAGGATTAAGGTCAACTGGGAACATTGATTTTAAAAAATCGGTGATCGTGTTATCCTCTGAGTGTGTTGTGTGAGGAAAGGAATCGGCCATGGTAGCGTCTCTATCGTATCAAAATGGGCAAAAAGCTCGATCGCATCCCCTGTTATCCTTAGGGGGTTTGATCGAATTACCGTCATCACCCCTGTTCGGCACGGACGGAATTCGCGGTCAAGTGGGAGAATTATTAACTGCCCCCCTAGCGCTACAAATCGGATTTTGGGCGGGACAGGTCTTAAAAAATCAAGCTGGTGTCACCAAACCGGTAATTATTGGTCAAGATTCGCGTAATTCCAGTGATATGTTAGCCAATGCTATCACTGCGGGTTTAACTTGGGCGGGAATAGAAGTCTGGCAACTGGGATTATGTCCCACTCCCTGCGTCGCCTATTTAACCAGAGAAAGCGAAGCGATGGGGGGGATCATGATTTCTGCCAGTCATAATCCTCCTGAAGATAACGGCATTAAATTTTTTGACAGCAGCGGTTTAAAATTGTCTGGCAGTTTAGCGGCACAGATAGAAGCGGGTTTAAGGGGCAATTTAGAATTAGCAGATAAACCTGAAAATTGGGGAAAAGCGACTTTTTGTCCCGAATTAATCCAAAAATATTATCAAGCTGTCATTGATTCCGTCGGGAAGGATATTAACCTATCGGGATTAAAAATAGTTTTAGATCTAGCTTGGGGGGCAGCTGTTAACCTAGCACCTTTAGTATTCCAAACCTTGGGGGCGGAAGTTATCTGCCTACACGAGCGAGCCGATGGCGATCGCATTAACGTTAATTGTGGTTCTACCCATTTAGAAAGCTTACAGGCTGCGGTGATTAATCAGCAAGCGGATTTAGGGTTTGCCTTCGATGGCGATGCCGATCGAGTCTTGGCCGTGGATAGTCAGGGTAGAGTAGTAGATGGCGATTATATCCTCTATTTTTGGGGTCGTTCCCTCTTAGAAGCCGGACAGCTACCGGATGGGTTATTAGTAGCAACGGTGATGGCTAATTTAGGCTTTGAACGCGCTTGGCAAAAACTGGGGGGTCAATTCTTGCGGACTGCCGTGGGCGATCAGCACGTTCAGGCGCAAATGTGGGAAACTGGGGCTATGCTAGGGGGCGAACAATCCGGCCATATTCTCTGCCATCATTACGGAGTTTCTGGGGATGGAATGCAAACCGCCCTACATCTAGCGGTTTTAGTGCAGAAATCGAGGGTTTCCTTGGCTAATTTAGTCGATCATAGCTTTGTCACCTATCCGCAGATTTTACGCAATGTGCGGGTGGAAGATAGAGAAGTGCGACGTAATTGGCAGCAATGTGAACCTTTGCGGCGAGAAATCCGCAAAGCTGAGACAGCTATGGCAGAAAAAGGCCGGATTTTGGTGCGAGCTTCCGGGACAGAACCGTTAATTCGGGTAATGGTGGAGGCAGAAACCCTCGAATTAGCCAGTTTTTGGACAGAAAGGCTAGTGGAAGCGGTGCGAAGCTATCTTTTGTAGTCGATCGAGGGGAACAGGGATTATAATGCCCTTAGCCTAGCCTAGCAAGGGATAATTATGACTGGACTAAGTATCGATCGCCAGAAAAAAAAGCATAAACAAGGGGAAACAAAAGCCGATAGTCGCCCGCCTAACATCAAGGAGAAACTTGCCCTGAAAAAAGAAGAAAGGCAAAGGAAACAAAAGTTAACAGGGTTGATTGTTTTTGCCATTTGTGTAGCAATTTTGATCGGATTACCCCTCAGCTTATTGTTTGATCCCAAGATAGGAGCTGTAGTAAGTTTAGCCTTAATTTTAGGAGTTTTCTCCTTTAGCTATCCTCGTACGGCTCTTTGGACATTTATTATCTATGTCCCCTTCACTGGCACTATCGTCTATTGGTTGGGGGGTGGTCCAATCCTCCAGCTAAGTAAAGATATCTTTTATCTACCCGCTTTAATCGCCTTAGTTTTAGAATGTCGAAAAAAGCAATTACCGATTATTGTCCCGAAACAATTGGGTACAACCCTATTATTAATCTTTGTTTTCTGTGTAGTCTGTCTATTAGCCGTCAATTTACAGAGACAATTTCTGCCTACTTGCGATTCCGTGGCTGGGATGAGTATCTTTAGGGATGGCCGTTTCGTCGGACTTCCCTGTCGGGAAAGTGAGACTTTTCTACAAGGAGTATTAGGGTTTAAAGTTTTGCTAGGTTATGTCCCCTTGATCTTCTGCACTTATTACTTGATCAAAGATAAACCGACCCTATTATTTTTTGGTCGTCTTTTAGTGACTTTAGCGATTATTTGTTGTGTACTAGGGCTAATGCAATACTGGATGCTGAAAACCGGTCGTTGTGCAGGAACTAGAGGCTACATGGGTGATTTACTATTCAAAGCCACCTTAGAGGCAAGGTGTTTGGTTGGTGGGGGATTAGTCTATAGTCCAGAAGTAAATATGATCCGCCTACCCGGTACTTTTGTTTCTCCCTGGCACTGGGCTTGGTTTTTGGTCTCTAGTGCCGTAATTTGTTATGCCAGTGCCTTTAGTGAAACTTCCCAAAAATGGCGACTAGCAGCCCTAGTGGGTTTAACCCTAGTTCTTATTAATGCAGTGGTCTCCGGGCAAAGATTAGCTTTCTTTGCTGTACCGATGATTGTCGGTCTGATGACGATTCTTACGGGACAAATCGCTAACTTAAAACGATTTTTGCCGATTATTTTTGCCGCCGCTTTACTCCTAGCTATCGGTTTTTCCTTCCTTAACCCCGATTTTGTCCAACAACGCTACGATAGCGCCATTAGCCGTTGGCAAAGCAGTCCCCCCACCGCTTTTATTCAAGAACAGTTGGATTTTGCTATCCGTAATCAGGGCGGTATTTTAGGTCGTGGACTCGGTGTGGCCACATCTTCTGCTAGGTTTTTCGGTTATATTTCTTTCGTGGAAACCTTTCACAGTAAAATTTTATTCGAGTTGGGATACATTGGTTTTGCCTTGTACATGATATTCATAACCCATCTAGTTTATCTGGCCTTCCGCACCTATCTTTCCCTCAAAGATCCCACTCTGCGGGGTTTTGCCGGTAGTTATTGGGTTTTGCTGCTCTTTGTTGCCTATCTTCCCTATTGGTATGCCCTCGATACGGATCCTGTGGGCGTTTATTACTGGATATTTGCGGGCGTAATTTTTAAATTACCCGTGATCGAAAAACAGGAAAAAGAAGCCAAAATTTTGGCGGGAGAAACCGCCACAAAATCCTCCAAAAAGGGCTTAAAATTTAAACGCAAAGGTGTTTCTTTAGCTTAAAATTACTGGTTCTTCCGAACTTCTGCACAGCAAGGCTCTAAAGTTGATAAATATCAATCTAACAAAAACTCAAAGCCTTAGTGTACAAACTTTACAAGCATGAGTTATTGATAGTTTTACATGACAGGTTCGGTAGAGCCAAATTACTATAAGCTATCAGCCCTTTCAGTGATCAGTTATCAGTGATCAGTTATCAGATGTAAGTTTTCATTTATAGCGTTTCCTGTTCGCAAGAGGTACATTGTCGATGGTGAAAAGCTTAATCAGCAAATGTTTAACTGTACCACACAGGTGTAAGAAACGCTATATCAGATGTGAGTTTTTAAGTGTGCGGTATTAAATAGAAGTTTCCTACCGTCTTTTTACTGATTACTGATTACTGTTTACTGATTACTGTTTACTGATTACTGATTACTGTTTACCGATCACTGATCATTGATCACTGCTCACTGATTACTGATTACTGCTATGAATTTTCCCTCGATTTCTGTGATCATACCCACCTATCGACGTGAAGAACCCCTTAAAGATACTCTCGATGACCTGCTCAAACAAGATTATCCCGATTTTGAGGTATTGGTTATCGACCAAACCGCTACCCACAGCCCCGAAATACAATCCTATCTAGAAAATCTGGCTAATCAGCACAAAATTAGCTGGTATCGGCTGGATTGGGCGAGTTTACCCGGTGCCAGAAATTATGGAGTCCGTCGCACCCGGGGCGATATCGTTCTTTTTATCGATGATGATGTGCGGCTACCGGATAATTATCTCAAAGCACATGGTGAGAATTTTGTCAAGAACCCTGAGATAGGTGTAGTAGCCGGTCGGGTATTCGATCGCATGAAATTGGGTGACTCCCAAAAAATGGTGACAGATACCGGCAAACCCTACGAAATCGACTTTTTACCCCCCCAAGCGATGGATCCAGGCATTGCTTGGTATTACATCGATCTTGTCCACACCACTAAACCCCAGCAGGTAATCTCGGCCCGGGGCTGTAATATGTCTTTCCGGAAGGATATATTGACTAAATACGGCATTTGGTTCGATGAACGCTTTCGTGGCAGTGCCGTGCGCGAGGAATCGGATTTTTGCTTAAGGTTACGCTGGACTCCCTATCATGTCTGGTACGATCCCACCGCTTATCTGGTTCATTTAGGGGAAGAAACCGGCGGCTGTCATGATATTAGCACTCGTTCTTTGAGTTATCAGACGACTTTTTATCATAATCACTTTTTGATGGCCTTGAAAAATCTCACTCCTGCTCAACAATTGCGACTCTATGCTAAATTATTTGACTGTCACGTTCTTGGCAATCCTCCCTGTAATAAAGGTGGTTCCCCGATTAAAATTCTTTCTAGGGGAATTTTTTATGGTTTAGGTTTTCTGGATGCTCTGAAAACTCAAGTTAAGTCCCTCTGGAATGATGGCCAAATTTATACAAAACTAGATAATCTATGAGAATTTTAGTCGCTAGTCATACATATATAGTTGATCTCAACTGTGAGAAACTGCGCTCCCTGACAAGATTAAATCCTAATATTGAAGTTACTATTGTTGTTCCCCAACGTTGGCAACCGGGAGGAGTCCAAAATAAAATCATTGAAAGTCAACCGAAAATAGCCGATAATTTCCAAGTCATTCCTATCTCTAATTTTAGCCAGAATAACCAAGCTTTATTAACTTTTGGTATTGATATAATTTCTTTATTGCAAAAATTTAGACCAGATATTATTCAAGTGGAACAGGGTTCTAAATCTCTCGGTTATGCACAATTTATTACTCTGAATCGTCTCTTAAATCTCCGGGCTAAAAATGTATTTTTTACTTGGTGGAATCTTCCCTATACTCCTAAATTTCCCATCTCTTGGTTAGAAGCTTATAACCTGAAAAATACCGATGGTTTAATTGCCGGTAATCAGGACGGAGTAGATGTTTTAAAAGAACGGGGTTACAGGGGTAAATACACCGTTTTACCGCAATTAGGCGTGGATGAAGTTCTTTTTTCTCCGGGCAAGCAACCCGATTTAGCCCGATCTTTAGGCATTGAAAGCGATGAATTTGTGATTGGTTTTATCGGTCGTTTTGTGGAAGAAAAAGGCATTTTAACCTTGATTAAAGCTGTAAATAAATTAACAGGTAAGTGGAAGTTATTACTGTTAGGTCGGGGCATCCTGAAAGATAAAATAGTCAGCGAAGCTACAGCCGCAGGAATAAGCGATCGCTTGATGATAGTGGAAAGTGTTCCCCACGATCAAGTAGTTAATTATATTAACCTGATGAACACTTTAGTTTTGCCTTCAGAAATCACCTATCGGGTCAAAACTTTAACGGCCGTCGGTTGGAAAGAACAATTCGGTCATGTTTTAATTGAAGCTATGGCCTGTCAGGTTCCTGTTATTGGTTCCGATTCAGGAGAAATTCCCTTTGTTATTGCTGATACGGGGTTAATTTTTCCCGAAAAAGATGGGGAAGCACTGGCTAAATCTATACAAATTCTCTTAGATAATCCCAGCTTCGCTCAAGAATTAGGCCAGAGAGGTTATCAGAGAATAATGACCAATTATACTAATAAAGCCCTCGCTCAAAAACAATTGGATTTCTATCAACAATTACTCCCTCGGTGATCGGGTGTGGGGTGTGGGGTGTGGGGAGAAAAAAGCTGATAACTGATAACTGGTAACTGATAACTGATAACTGGTTATGAACCATTCTTGATACCCCCTAGTCTAAAGGGACAAGTAGCTAGGGGTGAGGGGAATGATCGAGGTGATAACCGAGAAGCAAACAAGTGTGAGCGATCGAGAGTTAGTTTTAAAATGTCAAAGGGGTGATAGGGGTGCTTTTCGTCACCTTTACCGTCTTTATCAACCAAAAATCCGCTCTACTCTCTATCAACTCTGTGGACAGGAATTCCTAGAGGATTTTGTCCAAGAGGTATTTTTAAAAGTGTGGCACGGGTTGCCGAAATTGCGTTCACCTGAATACTTTTCCACTTGGGTTTATCGGATTACTTGCAATGTGGCGATCGATGGTCGGCGACAATTAGCCAAAAGACAAATGAGGATCGCCAAAAGCACTGATCAGGAAAACCCCCTTGATAGCGAATCCCGTCCCCAAGATAGTCCTGATTTGATGCAATTGCATTATGAGGAAGTGGTCCGACAAGGGTTAGAAATTCTCAGTTTAGAACATCGCGCTGTCCTTGTCTTTCACGATCTAGAGGACTTACCCCAAAAGGAAATCGCCGAAATCTTAGAAATTCCCCTCGGTACGGTGAAATCACGTCTTCATTATGCGCGTAAAATCATGGGCCAATTTTTGCAAAAACAAGGAGTTCTCTAATGTCCCCAGAAGATGACAAAGTGGTTAATTTTCTGCGTCGCTATCGTCCATCGCTGCCACCTCGACCGATAGATGAAGAAGAACAGTTAATGCAAATGATTAGGGAAGAAAAGCCAGTAAATTTCCCAAAATTGGGGTGGATAACTGGTATTACTGCCTTATCTGTGCTGATTTTTGCTTCCTATCGTTGGTCCGATCCTCATCCACAACTGGGCCAAATTTCTGACGAGCAGTTAGAAGCTTTTTTAGTGGACAGTTGGAACCATAGCATCGCTCCACCGATTGCTGCTTCTAGCGTTTATAGTTCCCCTTGGATGAGCTTAAACGAGCCTCAACTCACCTATTCTACCTATAATCCTTAATTTCTTGGTCAAGGTCAATTATGTACTTTTCTACTGTCTCGATTCTCGGCACAACCATGGCTTTAACTCTGGCCGCTAACCTAGTCCCCACTGCCACTGTGCTATCCTATCCCCAAGATCGTCTATTTATTGCTCAAACTAGCTCTCCCCAGCGTCCTGAAAATCGTCCCCGTGGGATGAATAATTCTAGAGAAAGACTAATTGAACAATTGAACCTTACCGATGAGCAAAAGTCGAAAGTTGCCGCTATTCGTCAGAAATATCAGGAAAAAACCAAACAGTTGCGAGAAACCCTGAGAAGCAACGAACAAGAATTAAATAGTTTATTATCGAATAATGCCTCCGATCGAGATATTCGTGCTAAACATCAGCAAATCTCTCGGAATCGCCAAGAAATGAGTAACCTGCAATTTGAAAGTTTTTTAGAAATTCGTCAAGTCTTAACTCCCGCTCAAAGAAAGGAATTTTCCCAGTTAATGCAGGAACGTCGCGCTAATTCCCGCAATCGCGGACGACAATAATTCCCATCAGTGCGGATTAAGATCGAGTTTGATGGCGATACATTAGAAAAACGCAAAGGATGGGCAAGTAACCCATCCTCAACTTATCATTTACTAATAAATTATCGTTTCCAAGTGACTTTTGGTAGGATATGATTCATATCTACCCGATTTTTATACTTGGTGGCGAAGTTTAGGAGGGAATCAAGGAGAGAATCGGAGAGATAGTGAGGTTGTAGGCCTAGATCGAGTAATTTTGTGTTTTTAGCGTTAAAATAATGTTCCTCTAACTCGATGCGCGGGTTGTCAAGATTGTTAATCTCCACATTTAACCCTAACGCAGAACCAGCTTTTTTCACCATCAGTGCCAAGTCACCGACGCTAAACAGTTCGGTAAATTGGTTAAAAACGCGGAATTCCCCGGATTGAGCAGGATTGGCGATCGCTAATTCCAAACAACGCACGGTATCGCGGATATCTAAAAATCCTCGCGTTTGACCACCTTTACCGTACACTGTTAGGGGATGACTGATCGCTGCTTGAATGCAAAAACGGTTTAAAGCAGTGCCAAAAACCCCATCGTAATCGAGACGGTTAATTAACATCTCATCCATTCCCGTCTCTTCGGTGAGGACTCCATAAACCACCCCTTGATTGAGATCTGTGGCTTTTAAACCCCACATCCGACAGGCAAAATGGATATTATGGCTATCGTGGACTTTGCTAAGATGGTACATACTGCCGGGCTGTTTGGGATAGGGTAAAGTATCCTTACGACCGTTATGTTCGATCGTGATGTAGCCTTCTTCAATATCTATATTCGGTGTGCCATACTCACCCATCGTTCCCAGTTTTACTAGGTGCGCGTCGGGAAATTCCTCTTTCATCGCGTAGAGGATATTTAAATTGCCAACCACGTTGTTAACTTGGGTTAAAACTGCGTGTTCGCGATCGATCATGGAGAAGGGTGCAGATCTCTGTTCTCCGAAGTGAACAATGGTGTCTGGTTGAAACTGTCGCAGGGATTGAATCAGAAAGTCGTAGTTATTAATATCTCCGACAAAAAGATCGATCGATTTTCCCGTCAGATCTTGCCAGCGTTGAATCCGATGAGATATGGGTGCGATCGGTGTTAAGGTATCGCAGCCTAATTGTAAGTCCCAATAGCGACGAACTAAACTATCAAGTATGCCTACTTCGTAACCTCTATTTGATAGATGGAGTGCCGTTGCCCAACCACAATAGCCGTCTCCGCCAATAACCAAAACTCTCATACAATATCTGTAAAGTTTATATACTCGTCTTTGGTAACTCTAGCAGTTTTGTGTCACGCTTTACCAGCTTAATCCCCCTGAACATAGTG
Source organism: Microcystis sp. Msp_OC_L_20101000_S702 (assembly GCF_007095705.1). Lineage (NCBI taxonomy): Bacteria > Bacillati > Cyanobacteriota > Cyanophyceae > Chroococcales > Microcystaceae > Microcystis > Microcystis sp. Msp_OC_L_20101000_S702. Next base: position 3,496 of record NZ_SFBO01000153.1, on the reverse strand, counting down.
AGGTGTGGGGTGTGGGGTGTAGGGTGTAGGGTGTGGGGAGTGGGGTGATGGGGTGATGGGGGTGTGGGGAAATAGGAAGAATCAATAAAGGTAGTCTATTGACAACTGCTCACTGATTACCACTGTCCACTGAAAACTCAAATCTGCTCACTGCTCACTGCTCACTGATAACTGATAACTGATGAGGGTGTTCTAGAAAACTTGACAAGGGAACGGATTACAGAGAAACTCAGCTTGTAATCGGTGGGCTTTGCTGACGAGAAAACAAAAGCCAAAAATCTAGATAAAAAGCAGTTTTTTCAGTAAATTAGGGACTATCTGCTTTTTTACTTTTTCTTTTTTACTTTTTACTTTATTACTTGATCTTATGCGTTGGCAAGCTCGGCAAAAATCTTCGTTTCCTTTCCTTCCCCTATACGGATTTTTGGCATTTATCGTCGTTTGTCTGATTATTTGGGCAATTTCTCTCTATCCTCGTTCTAATGCTCTGGTGGGGGGTGATTATCTTCCCGCACCTTTTAGGGAGTTTCAACCGGAATGCGCGGATTATGTCCTAGAAAATAGTTCCTTTAAGGATATATCGAGAATTTTTGACTGTAAAACCTATAAAAACATCTCTGATCGAGTGATTGTTCCCCTATCTCTCCAAAAAAACGATATTAGTCTCGATAATTGGCAAAATAACTCGGCAACAGCGATCAAATTGGCCCCCTGGCCGGAAATTCATCCCCGCGCTCAAGAGACAAAAGTACCGATTTTAATGTATCACGACATTTTACCGGAAAAAGAGGTATTCTTTGACGTTACTCCCGCCGAATTAGAGGCACATTTTCAGTTTTTGCAGGAAATCGGGGCAACTCCTATCAGTATCGATTGGTTAATTTCCCATCTGCGGACAGGGATCCCCCTTCCCGCTAAACCGGTTTTATTAACTTTTGATGATGGTTATGGGGGACATTACCAGTATGTCTATCCTTTATTGAGAAAATATAACTATCCTGCCGTTTTCTCGATTTATATCAATAAAATGGCTCAAAAAACTGGTAGAACCAGTGTCACTTGGCAACAACTCCAGGAAATGGCCGCCGATCCTCTAGTCCAAATTGTCTCCCATAGCGTCAGTCATCCCCGGGATTTAAGATTATTGTCCGATGCAGATTTGGAGCAAGAAGTCAAGCAATCGAAACAAATCTTAGAAAAAGAATTGGGCATTCCGATTAATTATTTCACCTATCCGGAAGGGAAGGCGGACGATCGAGTGAAGGAATTCGTCAAAAAAGCGGGTTATCGGGCGGCTTTATCGATGAATGACCTCGATGAGCATTTTGCTGGACAATCCCCCAATTTACTCACGATTGGACGCTTTGGGCAATCGCGCACGCGAGAAGTTGTACCGCAAGCTTGGGGGGGTGATCCCTTACCCCGTACCGATGGCGGTTTTAACTTTGCCACCACCATCCAAAAACGGGAAGTGGAATTTCCAACTAATACACTTGTATTAATTAGTGGCGGGATTCCCAAAACTATCCACGCTGATAGTCGCTATCAAGTGGAGGAAATTATCGCCGGTACAGAAGCGATCGCGGCTGTAGATGGCGGTTTTTTCTCTCTCAAGGAATTGGACTCAAATCAGATGATCGGGCCGGTTTTAAGCCAAAATGGCGGCTTTATCCCGGGATATGAGGGAGAAATTGACAAGTTAGAGGGTCGTCCTTTAGTAATCATTACCGATCGATGGGTGCGTTATCTTCCTTTTGATCCTGCTCGTCATAATACCCTAGAAGGAATTGCAGCGGAGGCTAGAAATGATCTCAAGGTTACGGATGCTTTTGTCGCGGCCGCTTGGTTAGTCAAAGATGGACAACCACAATCGCGAGAATCCTTTGGTACACTTTACGGTTTTGATGCCCTGCGTCACCGGGCTTTTTGGGGGATTAATCAGGCAGGACAGCCAGTAATCGGGGTTTCCAGAGACCCGATCGATTCGATGGCTTTGGGAGAATTATTAGTACAGGCAGGTTTTCGGGAGGCAGTGATGTTGGATTCAGGAGCAAGCACCTCCCTCGCTTATCAGGGCCAATCGCAAGTGCATTATACTCCCCGTCCCGTTCCCCACGTTGTCGCTTTATTTCCCCCCACAGAAACCTATATTGTTCCCATTAGTCATGTGGGGATTCCCTGCGTAATTTTTGCCGATTCCTGTGCTGCGGGGAGTTAGGGGACAAAAAGTTGCTAACCAGAAAACGGCTGAAGCGGCGGTTTGGGTGATTCTAATCATACCCATCTCCTTTTTGATTACTTAAAATTACCCATAAGGAAATTTTGGAAACCTCATGACAGCATTAGATAAATACACAAAAGGCTTGCTTGCGATCGTTCTGACAGTGATTGTCGGAAATGCTATCTACGAATTTATTATCGATGAAATTGTTTGTGCCGGTAGTCGAGAGCTTCAGGAAGGTCACTGTGAATTATAGTCATTTCAGATAAGTCTGATACACTCTAGACCAGTTAAACCCTTATGAACTCTGGCATTGATATTCTCAATCTTAATTGAAATGACTATATACAGGAGTTCAGTTATTTTAAACGAAATTAACGGATTGCCCCCAACAGAAAACCCAGAAGCGCGCCACAGTTGCTGGTGCGCTTCCCGTACTTAAATAAATGCCATACACTAGCAAACTCATAGATGGTCAAGGATTCCCAGAAAAGAAAGAGCGCCACGATGCCGTAGCGATCGCCCCTCCTAAAAGAATTATTAACGTCCAGACCTGATTTTTCTGGGTTCCCTCAACCTTTTCGAGCCTTCTATCCATCCCATCGACTTTCTCAGTCAGTTTAGCTTGTCCCACCTCTAACTTAGTTAGCCGTTCGTCAATTTTGTCGATTTTGTGGCTAACTTCCTTAATACTGTCTTTGATTTCCTTGAGAACAGCTTCTAGGGAATAGGTAACGGTTTCGTTAGACATTTTGGTAAAATCCTTTTGACACTTCCCGCTCTAAAAAGACGGGGATTCTTGGTTCACAGAGATTACTTGCTTAGACAGAATTGCTTCTGAAGTTGACAACCCATAAATTAAAAGTCGCCCGACCCTACACTAAAGGGCGGGGCTTTAACCGAAAATTTTCGGTAAAGCTCCATCTAAATAGGCTTCTCGCTGGGCTTCTTGGCTAATATCTTCGATTTCCTCCTCCGTTTTACCCATAGATCGCAAAACATCCTCTACTAAAATTGGAATAGCCGAACCATGGGGATCCTTCCATTCTGGTAGATCGTGAGTCCATTCGGCTACTTGACATCCTCACCGCCGTAAACGGACGGTGATTCCCAAACCTCACGATTTAGGTTTCTGCTTCTTTCCCTTGCGGGGTTTCGCACCTGCCTTAACAGATTTACTCTGTTCTGGTCTTATGGTCGCTCTACAGACTGACACCGCAAGCCCTGCGGCCAAAATATTTTTACTGGCGTTAATATCTCGGTCATGGTGAGTCC
>NZ_SFBO01000152.1:0-22152 GCF_007095705.1 Microcystis sp. Msp_OC_L_20101000_S702 | reverse complement strand
CAGTCGGAAAAGAAACTGGTCAAACTAATCCTATTGAAAGATTAAATAATACCTTTCGACAAAGGATTTCTCGGCTGGTGAGAGAGAGTCTATCTTTCTCTAAAAAAATGGAGAATCACCTTGGGGAACCCTTTGGTATCTTATCCATGACTACAATGCACAGCAAAGCAAAGGATTAAGCCGCCATCACTACTACCGAATCACCACCCAGACTTTTTCAGCCAACCCTGATTAGCTAGGGACTAGGTTTTTTGGGTGAGTTTAAACAGGATAAACCAGCATCTTTAGCATCTTTAGCAGTAGGATCCTTGATTGGGACAAAAGCAAAATCTGAACTTAGTGTCCGACACTCCACAATGTGAACAAATTCTACGGAGGGATTTTGGGGATCGCCATTTACATTAAGTTTCTTGCGATCGCCATTTTCATCGAATTGAATTGTCCCAGTTGCACCTTTAGTGACAAGAAAATCAAGAGACTTTAATTGTTCAAGGATATTAATTCGTGTGGGAGTATTTGCCTTTTCTAGAGCTTTTGTTAGAGCAAGCGTTGCATCATAGGATAGGGCTGTTATTGCATTAACAGAAGTTGTAGTCCATAAAATTTTAGCATCCTTAAGAAAATCCTGGTTAGGACTGTTTAAAGAATCCCAAGGAACCGCTATAACAAACTTTTGAAAAGGTTGTAGGTTGTCAATTTGTTCTAAGGTACGAGAACTACGAAGCCCCCATGATCCGATAACCCAATTTTGACTATTATTAAGTTTTATAAGTCTAATTGCATCGCCTTGAGCATCGCCAATTGCTTTTGGGAATAGTACAAGCCCTATTGTTTCTGTTATTTTTTCTTCTTTCTGTCGTCGTAACTCTTGGATGGCTTCTTTTTCATTAAAATTATTTCCCAGATCAAATTCATCTAATTTTACTACAGTTCCAGAGAATGGAGGGCGTGTAAAAATAGTTTTAAAACTATTAAAAAAAGATTCACTAAATGGACTTCCTTCACTATAAAGGCCTACCACTTTTTTAATAGACTTTTCTTGCAAAAATTTTGCAATGGCAGGAGATTGTTGATCGCTGGAAAAAACAGTTCGCAGGAAATTTTTTCTGGGGTATTTAGTAAGCTCGCTAGTCGTTGATCCGGGAGAAATCAAAACTAAATCATTTTCCTTATAAATATCCACCGTTGCCACAGTCATTTCACTGGGATAGTGACCAACAACCCCTAAAATTTCAGGACGCTGGGAAAGAGATTTTGCTGTCTTTTGGGCTAGTAATTCGTCATTTTCATCATTAGTAATGACAACTTTTAATCCCTTACCATTAATCGCTTTTTTGTTGATAAAATTTTGATCTGGAAAATACTTGAGGAATGGATCATTGTCATTTAAAAGTCCCAGATTAATTTTTGTTTGTAATTGCGCTACTCCTCGTAACATTTCATTTGCTCGACTATCACCATCATCATCATTAAAGTCATTTTGATTTTTGGGAATACTAACAGCAACAGCAATGGTGTAATATGGCATTTTATTGGCTTCTAGTAAAGCATTATTTAAGTAAATTAACGTTTCTGGATCTAGCCTATCCTGTTGCCATGCGTCCTTAAATCTTAACAGGGCTTTTTGATAATCACACTGTGCAAAATATTCTGTACCTTTCTTCTTGTTAAACGATTGAGAGTAATTAAGAACTTCTTCTCCTTCACTAATAAAGTCTCCCGTTTGTTTTGGACAATTATCAGGGCGATAAATGGCAAATAAACTTACAACTGCTATTGATGCTATTCCTATGCTAACTGGCAGATTTAATTTGAAATTTTGGGGCTTTAAAGTTTTTATAGAATGCAAAATTTGGGCGATTTTTGCAGAAGGCGAAGTGATTGGTGGAATCGTCGGAGTAATGGGATAAACCTCATTTTGCACTTCTTCTTCAATCACCTGAATATCCTCATCCCTGAGTCCATAGATAATTTGCAGTTTCTTTAAACTCTCTTTATCTTTGTTTTTCAATGGAGTATGATTAGCAGCAGCTATTATTTTCCGAAACGCATTCCTATATTTCTTAATATTGTCTCGTCGCAGTAGCAGTGGGTTAAGAACTTCTGTTTCAATCGTTCTGGCTTCATCTGGTGAGAGATTTAATTGATCTATTGTTGCATCCAAAACTGCCCTATCTGCAGCAGAAAAGTCTTCCTCCTTAAAACAATAATCTTTAATATCCTCATCATTCCACTTTTTAATAATATCCTCAACTATTTTACGATACTTAAATTTAGGATCATTAGCAGCAAGAGGAGATTTGGCTAAATAAATAGTATCCTCTCCTTCAAGAGAAAGATAAAATTTGGGAGTCATTGCAGGGGCAGCTTCCTTTACTCGTTCGCTGGCATACTCATGCAATTCATTAACAGAAATTAATTGATCACCATCCTGATCTGCTGCACCAGTTTCAATTCCTTTAACTAGATATTTTGTATAGATGGACAAATCGTTATCTTCCGACTCAAAAGAATATTCAATCGGACTAGAAGAGGTTAAAATCGCCCTTCCTTTACCTCCTAATTCCTCTTGAATGTTAAATTCCCCTTTGATTGGCATTCCCTGAACCAATGCTCCGCTAAAACAGCAGTCGAGAATAATTATCTGCCTTTGGGAACGACTATCTGTGATGTACTCTTGAAGTTTACTTGCCGCTAAAGCTGTTGCACGACGAAAATCTCCATTCTGATCACGCCCAGTTTCTCTTGTACTTAGAAAAAATCTAGCATTTTGAGCTTTAAGTCCATGCCCAGAAAAATATAAAAGCACCAAATCATCTTTCTGTCGATCAGCAAATAAATCGTCAACTGCTTTTTCCATGCTCCCTTTGTCTGGGTTAGGCAAAACTGTAACCTGATCAAAGGCTCCCATGTCTGGATGCTCTAATACTCGGCGCATTGCTTCAACGTCTAGAATGGCACTAGAAATTGGGCGCAATCCTTCGGAATACTCGCTCACACCAATTAACAAAGCAATTTTTGCCATAATACCTTCTTTAACCTGAGATAAAGTCTTGAGCCGCTTTAATAGCCATTTCCAATTCTTCTCGACTGTGAGCTTTAACCGTCAACTTGCGACCATTGGCCTCTACCGACAATTCTATCGGTTTACCTCCCAGGCGATCGCCCAGAAACCCTAACAACTTTTTCCCATTAGCGGGGTTAACTTCGGTCATTAACATTCCACCCAAAAAACCGCCCAACGACTTATTACCTTCAGGGGGATTGGGATCAAGAATACGTTTAACCGATTCAACTTCATCTGCCTGTTCTAGTTCTGTTAGTAATACTTGGGCCTGTTCGTCGCGTTCTTCAGGCTCCAGGTTAGGATCGTTAAAAGCGATCACCAATTTAATCGTAGATTTGTTACTCATAGGAAGTTGAGTTGAAATAATATAGGATAATACTAATCTTACTGAATTATGCAAATTTTACCATATACCATCTGAAATCTAAATAAGTGATCCCATTTTCATAGAGCATCTCATTTATGCAAGTGAGTAATTATACTTGTCCCTAAAACTGGTTTCTAGCAAGGCTTTCAAAATAGCTTGACATAAAACCTGATTTAGGGGTTACAAAGGTGAGATGCTCCCGGTTTTAACCTTGTACAGGTTAGAGGGTTATGATTCTTTAACAAAGGGAATTGACCACAATCAGCACAGCATCTCCCAATTATTGTCTTTAGGTCGCTAAAATTTCGTTTCTCGCCTTATTTCTCCTTTTTTCTTGAGAATGAAATAGCCCTACCCTTATCAAGGGGGGATAAAATTATGGGTGTATATCGTTAGCAAAGAGACAAACAAAGAGAGGCTATAGACTAATAAAAAATATGTCCCTTTTTGACAGAAAATATCTGGGAAGATTGCAACCAGCGAGACTCAAAAGAACTGAGATGAGTGGTGGTAATTAAGGTTTGAAAACGGTCTTCGATCGCATCTAATAATTGATTTTGTCGTTCGATATCTAATTCCGCTAAAACATCATCGAGGAGTAGTAGGGGAGGTTCCCCGATAATCTGCTCTAGTAACTGTAATTCTGCTAATTTCAAGGCTAAAACTAAGGTTCTTTGTTGTCCTTGGGAACCGTAGGATTTAGCGGGGTTTTGGTTAATTAAAAAATCCACTTCATCCCGGTGGGGACCGACTACCGATGTCCCTAGCTGTTTCTCGGCCAAACGACGGGTTTCAATTTTATCTAAAAAAGCCGTTTGTACCCCATTGACATCATCTTCTACCCAAGGCACATTGGGAATATATTGTAATTCTAGATATTCAGTTTTTCCGCTAATACTTTCGTGCCATTTTTGAGCTAAAGGAATTAATCTTTGCAGGACTCGCGCCCTTCTTCTCGTAACTCTTGAACCAGTTTCTGCTAATTGTAAATCCCAGAGTTTTAGTTGGGATAAATCCGCATAAACTTTTCCCTCTAATTCCTGTTTACGAATCTCTTTTAAAAGAGCGTTCCTTTGTCGTAAAACCTGATTATATTGCTGTAAAATATGAACGTATAGGGGTTCTAATTGAATTAATAAAGTATCTAACCAATCTCGGCGAGCTTCCGGACCACCGCGCACTAAATCCAGATCGAGACTAGAAAATTGTACCGCATTAATCACGCCCAAAAAATCGAGATGACGGCGCAGGGGTTGACGGTCACGGATCACGGTGCGACGACCGGAAGAACGGAGAATTAAACTTAATTCTGATGCTCCATAAAGACGATTAACCCTAGCAAAAATTCTCGCCTCCGAGTCCGATTCTAGCACTAAATCCCGATCCTTGCTGACTCGATGGCTCTTGAGAGTGGCCAAAAGTTCGATCGCTTCTAGTAAATTGGATTTTCCCTGAGCATTATTGCCCAATAATATTGTTTTTTTGGACTCGAATTTTAGCAACTGTTCGGCATAATTTCTAAAACTGTGAAGGTGCAGGTGTTCGAGATACATTGCAAGTTGGGGGTTAAGTATTGGGGGTGGGAGAGTGGGGAGAAAACAACTGATCACTGATCACTGATAACTGATCACTGATAATGGCAGCGGCTGAGGGTTAAGTGAATTTGCTATAATTCTCCTTGACAATCAATATTTTATAGTAGCTTTTACCTTGAAGATTCCCTTTTTGCCTTTAAAACAGACTGAAAGTCTATCTAAACTCGCTTTGATTGCTATACTCGCTTTTGATGCTTCTGTGTCTCTCGCAGGACAATTTCCCGATGGCAGAGTATTTTTTGAGAGTTCTCCCACTCTGGTTAATTTCTTCGCTACTTTCCAATCCGTGCGTGCTTGGGGGGCAAAATACTATCTTACCATCGCTCTGCCGCCGTCTCTCGGGGCGCCCTTGGGCAAAGTAACTATACAACAGCAGCCTAATATTCAAACTATTGCTTTTCTTGTTGATCAAACTTTTGCTTTTCTTGGCGATCGCAATCAGCGAGGCGAAAAATTAACCCTAAAATCCACTACTTTTGACCCCAATACTCAGACGATTACGGTCATTTTTGATCCTCCTGTCCCCCCCGGTAATACCGTTTCCATCGGTCTGAAACCAGTACGAAATCCCGATTATGGTGGTGTCTATCAGTTTGGAATTACTGCTTATCCCCCCGGAGACAATTCTCCCGGATTAGCTCTAGGAGTCGGACGTTTAACAATTTACGATGCTGGCGATCGCTGGTAGGCCGTTCTGCGTCTAAAAACAGTAATCAGTGAGCAGTAAAAAGACAGTAGGAAACCTCAGTTCCCTGACTTCGTTCTCGATTTGAAGTTAGGGATTAAGCGTTTGCTTGACCCAAATTCGGAATTGTTTTAATGCCATGGCACTACCGATTTTTTGACTATTTTGTAGCGTTTCTGGAATTTTTTCTATTAGATTAAATTGAGGAAATAGTCGGCTTTGGCAAGATTCAACGTATTCTGATCCTTGCAAAACATTGATTTCTAGTCTCTCTCCATTATATCGCCACAATTCAGGAACACCCAATCGCTCATAATTATTAAATCTGGTTCGCTTAGTAATATCAATCTCAATTGCTAAATCGGGAGGGGGATCAATCGCCAAATCAAGGCGCGTTTTTCCCCGAATAGCATGACAATTTTCGATATAAAAAGACTCATCTGGTTCTATTCCTTGATCCATTTTATGATTTTTAAAGGTTGTCGATCCAGCGGGTTCATAGTCTAACTCTAATTCATCTAGAAGAACTTTAACCAAATCCCCGATTAAAACTTTGGTGTTTTCATGAATAAAAAGAGGAGTCATTGCTTCTAAAGTTCCTTGACTATAAGATAGACGAATTGACCGTCGATCTCCCAATTCGTCAAGAATTGTTTCATAATCTTGCCAAGTGAGTGAAGTTAACAACAGGCGATCGCCTGGGGTAACAGTTAGTTGTTTTAATGCTAATAACATCAGAATTTGTCGGCTCAGTTGTTATGATTGGGCGGTTTAGTCAGTATTTAACTTTTTTCTACCTTAGACTATATATAGCAGTTTTCATCAGAATGAGGCATGGGCAAGGGGCTTAAACTCTTGGTTGGCAAAACTTGTCGATACCTCAGTAACCTGAAAAGCTCTATATGCAAACAGAAAACTCCCATCTGATCACTGATCGAGGAGAACTTCCCACCCGTCTGAGTTTTAGAAAAATTTAACTTTATTCAATCCATGAACATCTGTTCAGATGTTATACTAAAGTCAGTAAAGAAGTTCAGAGGTAGTAACCATGATCGCTGTCACCATGATGAAATGTGCTTGTAAATCCTGTTTGTGTGTAGTATCGATCGCCGATGCCATCAAAGAAAACGATCAATACTACTGTTCCCAAGCTTGTGCCAATGGTCACGTTAACGAGAACGAGAAAGGCTGTGGACACCAGGGCTGTCGTTGCGTTTAAATTTAGTTATTAGGGAGAAGGGGACAAGTATCGGCATGGAAGATTTGATCGATACCTCCCTTTCTCAACTTTCCCTTAATAACCGATCAGGAAAAAATATGGCCCTAGAGAAAATAGCACCGGTTTGTGGGGAATCCCATCACCAAGAGGCGAAATTCCAGCACTTGCAGGGATTAGAAATCGAAAAAGCCCAAAAAATGGCCGAATTTTTCAGCCTTTTGGGGGATGCCAACCGCCTAAGAATTCTGTCGCTTTTAGCCAAACAAGAATTATGTGTTTGTGACTTAGCCGACGACTTAGGGATGAGTGAATCGGCCGTATCCCACCAGTTAAGAACCCTAAGAGCCTTAAGATTAGTTAAATACCAAAAACAGGGACGGAGAGTCTTTTATCGTCTTGCCGATCATCATGTTCTTGACCTTTATTACGCGGTCTCGGAACATTTAGAAGAGCCAGCGGACGAGGATTAAAACAGTCCCAAAGCGGGTAAAACAAACTGTAGGAGCAGAGAACCAATCCCCTGCACCATTTGGTCTAATTGAGCGTTGCCACCACCTTGTTCTCGCGGTTTTAGGGCGATTTCCATGCCTTTAATAAAATTCTCTGCCGCTTCGTAACCGGGGGTATTGCCTTGTCGTTCAAAGAGAGTCGAAGCCATTTGAGCGTCCTGGGCCGCTAGAGCATTTTGTCCCAGACGATAGTGAGCCATGGCCCGGGCCAGATAAGCTGGAGCATATTCCGAGTTGATTGTCAAGGCCTTATTAAAATTTTCTATAGCCGTGCTGGTGCGTCCCTGTTTTCCTTCCACCATCCCTAGACCGTAGAATAGTTCAGGAGTACCAGCACTACTGGGAATTCCCACCGCACCCTGCACGTATGCAGTGTCTAGTTTGGTGTTGTCAAGGTTAGCATTATTGAGATAAGCGCCTCTTAAATCCGCACCCGTCAAGATTGCCCCGCTTAAGTTCGCTCCAGTCAGATTAGCACCAAAAAGAGAGGCTCCAGTTAAATTAGCACCACTCAGATCCGCTCCACTTAAATTAGCTTGACTAAGATTAGCACCGACGAGATTGGCCCCATTTAATTTTGCCCCAGTTAGATTCGATTGCACTAACCCCGAACCGCTCAGATCGCATTGGGGACATTTTCGGGTGGATAATAATTGCTGTAGATGGTTTAAATCTTCCCCATAACCAACTAGGGACAAGTTCAGGGGAAGACTGAGGAGGAGGGTTAGGGCGATCGATTTGTACATAGTTTAAAAATAACTCTAGTTATTATTATTGATAATAACCATGCGATCGGGGCTAATCGCTGAACTAGATTCTGCTTGAGAAATCAGCCCTTGTCCACTAAAATAGGAGATTAGAGGCTCTTAAGGTCAGAAGAAGCGACAAAATCGAGATTTGTTACCTTTTCAACAGCAGGTTTTTTAGAGGAATTTCCCTATTTTATAATGACTACTCTACACGGTAATTGGCTGATTGGTTCGCAGGATAGTGTTTTTTTTCTTTGGGGTGAACAGTGGCAAGGGAAGGAATTAAGTGAAACAAAGGAAAATCATCCTTTTTGTCTAGAATCTGGGGCATTAGCCCAATTTATCCAGAAATTTTCTCCTCAGCTTGACTGCTATTCTCCAGAATCAATCAAGCTCAGTTTGCCTAGTTATTCCCCCCCAAGGAAAAAATATTTTTTACCGCTGCTGTCGGGGCAAATTCTCGAACCCACAGCTAAATCCTTGTCTTGGCAACCATGGCAGGTATCGGGATTAACTTTTTCTGCGGGGATGATAATACAGTTATGGGAGAAATTACCCCTAGCTAAGGCCGAATTTATCGGCAATGATCTACGATTTTGGCTGTATTTGCACCGTTGGAGTTTAGATTTATTAGCAAGGGGGAAATTTTTAGCGGGAATAAATCAGGGTGAAAGTTGCTGGTATCCGCTGCTAGATAGTACCATCGATCGCACTCGTTTAGCTAAGTTTATCCAAACCATCCCCCCGGTTTGTCTTGCCTATCAAGAAAATAGCGAACCACAAACAATTATTCTCGATTGCTTAAAAAATATTGTCGATGCTCGTTTGCGACAAAAAATAGATAGTACTGTTAATATTTCCCCCTCATTGATGGTGAAAACTTGGCTACAATCTTTAAGCGGTGATCATCATGACATTGCTTTAGAAGCCAAGAATTTACAGCGTCTAGAAAATGCTTATAATAACTGGGTGTTTCCTATCCAAGAAAGTTTAGTTAATGGCAATAATCGCCAATTAATCGAGAATCAATACCGTGTCTGTTTATCTTTACAACCTCCCAGATTAGGGACAGCGTGGAAACTAACCTATTATTTACAAGCGTTAGATGATCCCGAATTTCTCATTAGTGCCAAGTTGATTTGGTTAGAGGGGAAAGAAAGTTATCATAGTTATCAAAGAGTTGTCAATAATCCCCAGGAAATTCTCTTAAAAGGATTAGGATTAGCATCGCGATTGTACGAACCGATTAGAATTAGTTTAGAGCAAAGACACCCGGAGGAATGTTCTCTTGATTCGATCGAAGTTTATCAGTTTATTCGCTCGATCGCTTGGCAATTGCAAGATCAGGGATTAGGGGTAATTTTACCAACGGGGTTAACTGCTGGTAGTAATGAACAAAGATTAGGAATTAAGATTGCTGCCAGTGTAACTCCCAAAAAAGGAGAAAGATTAAGTTTAACCAGTTTATTAAACTTTCAGCTTAAATTAGTGGTAGGGGAACAGGAAATATCGAAAAAAGATTTTGATAAGTTATTAGAGAAAAAATCGCCAGTGGTGGAAGTGGGGGGCAAATGGTTAATCCTACAACCTACGGATGTCAAAGCAGCTCAGGCAATTTTAAATAATACCATTACTCCCCTTAATCTCTCGGTAGAGGATGCCCTGCGCTTGAGTTCAGGAGATAATAATCTAATTGCTAAACTGCCGGTAGTTAATTTTCAAGCGGAGGGAGCATTAAAGGAATTAATTGATAATTTAAATAACAATCAAGGGATTCAATTAATCAACCCACCGCGGGAATTTCGGGGGGAATTACGTCCCTATCAAATCAAGGGAGTTAGTTGGTTAGCTTTCCTAGAAAAGTGGGGTTTAGGTGCTTGTTTAGCCGATGATATGGGTTTAGGAAAAACCCCGCAATTAATCGCTTTTTTACTAGCATTAAAAGAAGAGGATATGTTAGTTAATCCCGTGTTAGTGGTGGCTCCCACTTCTGTGGTTAATAACTGGGAACATGAGTTAAGAAAATTTGCTCCCACCCTGGCTGTTTTTGTGCATCATGGCGAAAAAAGATTAAAAGGTCAAGCTTTTGCTCAAGAGGTAAAAAATAAATCGGTTGTTATTACCAGTTATCCTTTAATCTATCGCGATCTGTCCACTTTGGAAGCAGTACAATGGCAAGGTTTAGTTTTAGATGAAGCTCAAAATATTAAAACCTCTACGGCTAAACAATCCCAAGCAGTGCGAAAAATACCCGCAGGATTTCGGATTGCCTTAACGGGAACTCCCGTAGAAAATCGCCTGACGGAATTATGGTCAATTTTGGATTTTCTCAATCCCAATTTTTTAGGAACTCAAGCCTTTTTTCAGCGTCGTTTTGCCCTTCCCATTGAAAAATACGGCGATCAAGAATCCCTGCATAATTTACGTTCCCTTGTCCGTCCTTTTATTTTAAGGAGATTAAAAACCGATAAAACTATTATCGAAGATTTACCAGAAAAACAGGAAATGAATATTTTTTGTGGTTTATCGAAAGAACAGGGACAACTTTATCAACAATTAGTCGAGAAAACCCTCCAGAAAATTGAAGAAACCCAAGGGATTCAGAAACATGGATTAATTTTAACCTTGCTAATGCAACTAAAACAAATTTGTAATCATCCCGGCCATTTTTTGAAAGAAAATAGTTTAGAAACCAGTCAAAGATCGGGAAAATTATTACGCTTAGAAGCCATGGTAGAGGAAGTGATAGCAGAAGGCGATCGAGCTTTAATTTTTACACAATTTGCTGAGTGGGGAAAACTCCTACAAACCCATCTCCAGAAAAAATTAGCCGAGGAAATATTATTTCTCTCCGGTTCTACCAAAACAAAAGATCGGGTAGAAATGATCGAGCGCTTTCAAAATGATCCCCAAGGACCAAAGATTTTTATTCTCTCCCTGAAAGCGGGGGGAACAGGATTAAATTTAACGCGCGCTAATCACGTTTTTCATATCGATCGTTGGTGGAATCCGGCCGTAGAAAATCAGGCCACTGATCGCGCTTTCCGCATCGGACAAAAACGTAATGTTCAGGTACATAAATTCATCTGTACGGGAACCCTAGAGGAACGCATTAATGAGATGATCGAAAGCAAGAAACAATTAGCGGAACAAACCGTAGATGCTGGGGAAAATTGGTTAACCGAATTAGATACCGATCGCCTACGAGATTTATTATTATTAGATCGATCGGCAATTATTGATGAAGAAGAAACTGATTAGAAGCGAACCACCTGATAAACCGTGGAACCATTCTCAAACAGAGGCCGATAGTAAATACCGCTGCAATTGTAATAAAGCGTATTGTCAGCCGTAATTGTGGTGCAGCCGTCTGGGATATAGGTGACAATTGCGCCGATTGGCGGGGCCACCACCGTGTAGGAACTGCCGCTAGGTTGAAGATAGATGCCGTCCGAGTAAATGTAGGAAGTAGAACCCACATAGACGGTATTGTAGTAGGGGGGGAGAGTAGCGATCGCTGAACCGATGACTAAGCCGGTGGTCAAACCCACCCAACCCCAACCCGGGGGGACGTAATAACCGCCACCGTACCAACCGCCACCACGCCAGTAACCGTTACGATTATCGTCAATAAAGTTCTGACGGTTCTGTTGGCGATCGCTAACCTGCTGCTGCCGTTCCCCCTGTCTTTCGGTGCGTTCCCCTTGACGGGTATCGGTTCTTTCGGTGCGTTCGTTCTGCCGTTCCCCCTGTCTTTCGCTACGTTCCCCTTGACGGTTTTGTTGACTGGTTTGCCGTTCACCCTGTCTTTCCGTGCGTTCCCCTTGACGAGTTTGTTGATTAGTTTGTCTTTCCCCCTGTCTTGCGCTGCGTTCCCCTTGACGGTTTTGTTGACTGGTTTGCCGTTCCCCCTGTCTTCCAGAAAAATCTCTAGAGGGTTGGGAACGATTACTAAAATTCCCTCGGTTTTGCAGATCACTACTGCGGTTAACCCGTGGGGAAGCTCCACCACCGCCACCGCTACGACCACCGCCACCGCCACCGCGAGCGTCCACATAATCCGTGATCAGTAAACTTGTACCCAAAAGGAGGGCGGCAAGAACACATAAGTTTTGACATAAAGATCTTTTCATGGCCCGGACTCCTTGATTTTTTTATCTTCCCAGATTATTTTCTGCAAGCGTTCGACGGTTTCTGGTGCAAAAAAAACGCTCTCCTGTTTCTACACGAACTCTGGCGGGAACATTTTATATAATAAATCTGGGTTGGGTTCATAATTAATATCGCTCTTCTGGGACTTTTGAGAATGTCCCTGTCAGAACAGAATCGGCTTAATTCTTCTGAGAACATCCTGGAGCAACCGTTCTGGACACTTGCCGATAAAGCTCGCTTTTCTCGCTCGGAAGTCCAACGATCGCAGTTGATCTACCATGATAACTCCTGTCACTGCCTCTCCATCTGGAATCTTGACGTAGAAAGGGTTCTGGCGTTGCGTATTGCTCACCGGACAGACAAAGGCAAAACCAATCTTGCGATTAAAATCAATATGGCTTACCACCAGTGCTGGACGATTACCCATTTGCTCATGCCCAATTTGTGGGTCGAAGCTCAACCGCAGGAAATCTCCACGTTCTGGAATGTATGTCACCAAATCTCCTCTCCCATTGGCCGTCCCCAATCCACTTCCGGCTCCGGTGATTCAACAACCTCAGCCAGTAGTTCTTCTAGGCTTAACTCAGGCAAGGCTTGAATTAGCTCAATTACTAGCTTTCCGTTTTCCACAGAACATTCAACAACGTCCTTAGGATTGAGGTTCAGTGCCTCCACCGCATACTTGGGAATCCGAATCGCTAAAGAATTACCCCAGCGTCGAATCTGCGACTTCATGATCCCACCTCGAATTCGTTAGATATTCAAAGTATATCAAAACGCTGATTTAGGGGAATACCGACAAGCGATCGCATTTTATGAACAGGGTTTACTGCTGGGATTGATTATCCCTAGGGGGTAGAAGTTCGATAGGGATCGACTCTGATCCCGGTTGGAAAGTGAAAGTATCGGCGGGTGTACTGGGATTAAAATTCCAGTCGGATAATATTGCCGTGTACTGGGGTGAACCGGGTAGAGTTTTATAGGTGATAATCGCTTTCCTCATTAGGGGGGTGGCATCCTGCGTGACCCAGATTTGATAATCGCGATCGCTACCGATCAGCAGCAGATGATACATCGGTTCGCGGTTGACCATGTCGTTGCCGATAAAAATAATTTGCTTGACATCGGCCATTAGATCTGCACAGGGATCGTTCGCTGCCAGATTTGACATGGGAATGCTGATCCCGTACTTTTGCTCTACTTGGTCCAAGACTTCATCCAGAGTATTCGGTGCTGGTTTCGTGACGTATAGATCCCGTTCCAGATCCGCAAGGGTGAAGGTTTTACCATCGTAAAAAAAGCGGGTAACTCGTTCATCCCCAGTGTAGTCCGAGCGCAGGCGATCGGGTTTCTCTACCCAGATGTTTTGATAGGCGCTGTACTGAACTTTCGCCCCTGAGTCGAGTATATCGTCATAGGTGACATCCATCTTGACGGTGAACGATCGCTGTTTGGTTAAATTAGCACAGAGTTGCTCGATCACTTGTTCCGCCGTTTTTGGGCGGATTTCCTGGGCCAGAGTGGGGATTTCCGCCAAGACTGCCGCAGCAGTGACCCAAGGCAAAAGCAAAGAAAGAATCGGGATAAAGCGACGCATAATCATCTAATATTCCCCCAGGGCGATGGATTGTTTTGGTTAACGACCATTGTGTAAACTGACTAAACGAGCGATAAAAACGGCGGGATAGAGAACTCCAGTCATTCCTTCTAAATTGGCTAGAACTCTAGCGATTTTACTGGTAGGAACTATATCACCGTAGCCAACCGTAGCCAGGGTAGTAAAGCTGAAATGAAGTAGATCCGCCTGGTTGACGGTTTTAGCGGCGGAGCTAAAGGAATCGGGTTCAAAAATCTGGACGATATTATAAGCGGATGCCCAGAAAAATCCTAAGAGAAAATAGACACAAATTCCCCCCTTGATGATATCGGATGTGACCTGTTCGGCGAGAATTAATTCTAGTAAAATCGAGTACACACATAAACTAACAAAAGCTAGAGAAATTAATGTACTAGATAGCTCGAACCAACGGTTGAAATCGCTATAAATAGGGATAATCGTGCTGAATGCTCGCAGGAGGAGGGCAATCAAAAACAGACCGATATTAAATCTTAAAGCCAATTTACTTCGATCGATCTGATAGACGGCGATGATCAGAGAGAGGGAGAAGAAAAAGAAAATCAGCCAATCTCCCAGGGGTAGATATACTAAAAACGGGTAAATAATGTAGAGCGAGAGCAGATTTGCCAGCAGCCGATTGTATTTATTTTCTGTTGCCCGCATCAATTGACGGAATTTCATAGCAGCGAACCTTTAATTGGCTTAACCATATACCAAGTCTCGTTTTGAGGAATTTTCTCTCTATTCTAACTCTCCTCCTCTGACAGAAGATAAATAAGTTAGATCGTAGCGTTCAGATTTTAGCATAGAGTACAAGTAACCCGTGTTAAGCTGTCGATCTAACAACAAAGCTTAACAGCTGCAATGGAGCGCAGCAGAATTGCCATCCAGTGCAGCACATTAGAATTCTTGCAAATTAATTATATGTTATAAGATTCGGTTAACTAATTTTCCCCAAAAAAATAGTTAATAATATATTTGTTCTGAATGAAAACCAGAAGTTTAACTTTTAACTCAAAATTCTTTAGATATGCTTGAATTTGGTTGTCAAAACCTCTTTATTTAAGCAGCACAAACTCTCTCAATTTTTATAATTGAGAATAAATTCTCCTGACTAATTACAATTCTCCTTCACTGGATTAATGTTTGGCAACTTTTAATAAGCTGCTACACCTATCCCTAACTCATAGTTATAAATAGCTGGTTATAATTAAATTAAAAATGGATTTTAGGTTCGATACCCCCTGCCCCCCTTGATAAGGGGGGTGCCGATAGGCGGGGGGATCCCCCTTGATAAGGGGGGCATCTGATAATTTTTAACGCCTACCTACTTAAATAGCCGCCAACAGATTAACTTTTAAACTATATCTTCGACGACGATCCTGATATTTACAGGATAGGCTAGATATCAGGAGAGGCAAGAGGCAAAAGGGGGAATAAATAATCAGTTTTTAATAACCGAATTTAGTATTAGTATATATGTATGTGGTAAGTTGAGGAATAAAAAAACTTGAGGAAATTTTTCCTCTGGCGGGATGTTACTAGACTAACCGCCCAAGGGAAAAAATAGGATTCTTTTCGGATATTTTTGGCTTTTACGGTAAACTCAGAGGGGGAATATATCCCCTATCTGGTTTTAATCTGAACTGAGGTTAACCACAGCTAATTCTAATGTTTGCCCTTCCTTTTCTAGCTCCTTTTTGCTAAAACTTAACACCTCATCCAGACAATCAATTACCACCGTATCCCCTTCCATAAAAGCTTGTTCGAGAATTTTTGTGGCTAAAGGATTCTCTAACTCCCGTTGGATAGCACGTTTTAAAGGTCGCGCACCGTAGGTGGGATCGTAACCAACAGTAACAATATGATTTTCTGCGGCCGTAGTTAATTCTAGATTGATTTTTTGTTCTCCTAATAATCTTTCCAGACGCTGTAATTGCAGACGAACAATATAACGCAATTCTTCTTTTTTCAGGGTATGGAAAATAATTAAATCGTCGATACGATTCAAAAATTCGGGACGAAAATGACTCCGCAAAGCTGTTAAAACCCGTTTCCGCATCTCCTCATAATCGGCATCTTCGGAAACATTTAAAATATGGTCACTGCCAATATTACTGGTCATGACGATAATCGTATTCCGAAAATCCACCACTCGCCCCTGAGAGTCGGTAATGCGCCCATCGTCAAGCACTTGTAATAAAATGTTAAAAACATCCCGATGGGCCTTCTCCACTTCATCCAATAAAACCACAGAATAGGGACGACGACGCACCGCTTCCGATAGTTGTCCCCCTTCCTCGTAACCCACATAACCCGGAGGAGCGCCGATTAACCGCGAAACCGCGTGTTTTTCCATGTATTCCGACATATCGATGCGAACCATGGCTTCCTCGGAGTCGAACAGTAACCCCGCCAAGGCCCGCGCTAACTCGGTTTTACCCACTCCTGTGGGTCCCATAAATAGGAATGAACCAATCGGACGGGAGGGATCTTTCATTCCTGCGCGTGCGCGTCGAATCGCCGCTGCTACTGCCGTGACCGCTTCATTTTGTCCGACAACTTTTTTCTGTAAATGAGACTCTAATTCTAATAATTTTTGTCGTTCCGATTCCATTAAACGATTGACGGGAATTCCTGTCCACCGGGCAACTATTTCGGCGATATCAGCATCAGTTACCTGTTGTCTTAACAGGGTAGAACCTGCCGCTTGAATCGTTTCTAGCTCTTTTTCTTTTACTTCTAATTCCCCCTGTAAAATCTCTAGTTTGCCATACTTTAATTGGGCCGCTTTATTGAGATCATAAGCTCGTTCCGCCTGTTCCACCTGTAGGCGCAATTGTTCTTCTTCCTCTCGCAATAATTTAATTTCCTCGGCGATATGTTTTTCCGTTTGCCATTGGTCAGCGAGGGGCTTTTGTTTACTTTCTAATTCCTCAATTTCTTCGACAATTTTTTCTAAACGCTCTTGAAAAGCTCGATCTTTTTTCTCCTCTTTTTCTAAGGAGAATTTTTCCATCCGTAACTGCATTAAGCGACGATCTATCATTTCCAAATCGGCGGGTTTAGTGGTACTTTCTACCTCTAATTTTGCCGCCGCTTCATCGACTAAATCGATCGCTTTATCCGGTAAAAAACGATCGCTAATATAACGATGGGATAAGGTAGCTGCTGCCACTAGGGCCGAATCGGTAATTGTCACCCCATGATGCACCTCATAACGTTCTTTTAAACCCCGGAGAATCGAGATAGTATCCTCCACGGAAGGTTCCTTAATATAAACCTGTTGAAAACGTCTTTCTAAAGGGGGATCTTTTTCAATATGATTGCGATATTCATCCAAAGTTGTCGCCCCAATACAGCGCAATTCTCCCCGAGCTAACATAGGTTTTAATAGGTTGCCTGCATCCATCGATCCCCCTTCCCTAGAACCCGCAGCGACAACGGTATGCAGTTCATCAATAAAGAGAATAATTCGCCCTTCTGATTGGGTAACTTCTTTCATGACTGACCGCAATCTTTCCTCAAATTCGCCTCGATATTTTGCCCCAGCGATTAAACTTCCCATATCGAGGGAAATTAACTGACGATTTTTCAAAGATTCGGGAACATCTCCGTTAATAATCCTTTGGGCCAATCCTTCCGCAATAGCGGTTTTTCCTACTCCCGGTTCACCGATTAAAACCGGGTTATTTTTTGACCGTCGCGAGAGGACTTGTACCACCCGTCGAATTTCTTCATCACGACCGATAACCGGGTCTAATTTGCCTTCTTTGGCTGCTGCTGTTAAATCCCGGCCATATTTATCTAAAGCTTCGTATTTTTCCTCTTGATTGGGTTCAGTAACCTTTTGAGTACCGCGAATAGCTTTGATAGCTAATTCTAAATCTTGGGGGTCAAGATTGAAAGTGCGTAAACATTTCCGGCCCACCCTTTCATCTTCGGCAAAACCGACGAGAAGATGTTCGACGGAGATAAATTTATCTTGCCAACTTTCCCGGGATGCTTCCGCTCGATCGAGCAGCAGATCAAGACCACGACCTAGGTATAATTGATCGACGATGGCCACTTTCGGCTGTCGGTTGGTGAAGACTTCTAGCTGTTGTTGCAGTCGGGGAATTTCTATATTAGCTTTTTGTAAAATCCGGGTGGCTAGACCGTTATTCTGCTCTAGGAGGGCAATAATAACGTGTTCCACCTCTAAGGTCTGATTTTTAAAGCGTCGCGCAATTTCTTGCGATTTAACAATCGAATCCCAAGCTTGTTCGGTAAATTTATTCGAGTCTGTGGGTTGCATTCTGCACCAATGAGGAAAGCCAGTGTCAGAGGTATAGTATAGCAAGGAGTCTCGATCGATCACAAAGTTCTAGGCTCAACAAAGGATCTGACTTGAAAGAGGGTGTAGGGTGTGGGGTGTAGGGTGTGGGGTGTAGGGTGTAGGGTGTGGGGTGTAGGGTGTAGGGTGTGGGGTGTAGGGTGTAGGGTGTGGGGTGTAGGGTGTGGGGAGAATAAATAAAAAAGTCTCCTATCTCCTATCTCCTATCTCCTGACTTGAAAATACAAGCTGAAATAAGGCAAATTCGTCAATCATACTAAATCCGTTGAGTATAGGCTACATATCAGGAGAGGCACTCCTGCGAGTGAAGTGACTCTCAAATTATTACAGATGCGTCAGCGGCTGCGTGTAAGCATCCCACCGAAAAACTAATGCGCGGGGGGTTTGGGGGGTTCTACCCCCCAAAAGCTTGGATTGAGTAATCAGATCTGAAGTAATACGGCCATCCGTTGAGTCTAGGCCACATATCAGGAAAGAAACTCCTGCAAAAGGGGGAATAAATAATCAGTTTTTAATAACCGGATTTAGGATCAGAATATTTTCATGCTTGACGGTGTAACTTGTTGCATCGGGACTGACTTATTTATCACTATTACCCAATTGGGTTAAAGCTGTCCCGGTAAGACGACAAATTTGCCACTCTTGGAAGACCTTAGCCCCCATTTTTCCATAAAAATCGATCGCCAGTTGATTCCACTCTAAGACAGTCCATTCTAAAAGTCCCGCATCCCTAGCGACGGCAATTTTAGCCACAGCCATTAGTAAAGCTTTCCCGATACCTTGACTGCGATAATCGGGTAAAACGAAGATATCTTCTAGGTAAATCCCCGGTTTAGTTATAAAGGTGGAATAGTTAGTAAAAAATAGGGCAAAACCGACTATTTTACCCTCTACTTCCACCACCAATGCTTCGATGTAGGGTTTTTCTCCGAATAAATGCTCCCCTAAAGCTTGACTATTTCCTGTCATCAAATGGCTGAGTTCTTGATAGGCCGCTAAGGCGACAATTAAGTCAAAAATAGCCTTGACATCGGTAGCAACGGCGGCACGGATGGAATAGTTCATGATTGCTGGTCAAATCTTGATTTTAATGCTGATGATGTTCATGAGGAGATTCAGCAGGGGGAGAATTAAGATTGGAAAAATGGCCGTTATTTAATCCCATGCCAACGCTGCCAATACTGAAAAGTCCCATGGACACAAAACCGGCCGCAATTGTCCCCATGGCCACGGTTCCAATGGAAACTATTCCCATAGGAACAATACCGATGGAAATAACGCCCATGGGAACAATGCCAATAGAAATTATACCAGTGGGGGCAATACCGATCGACAACCATTTTCGCCCACCACAACTATTCTCTTTTTCTTGACCTAGATTGGAATCCATGCTTTTAACCCCGAAGATGCTTTGAGCCTTCCCATCCTAGGTTAGGGGTAGAATTCTTGTCAAAAGACCGCTAGTCAAAATGAAAGTTAATTTTTTCTAAAAACTATTGACTTTTCATCTTAGTTATGCACTGGCGGGATACCAGCCAGATCGAGAATTTTCGGGACTAAATCCTCTCGTTTAATCGCCATGATGTGGACACCTTGGCATAACTGCTGGGCTAATTTTATTTGTTCGGCGGCGATTTTGATGCCTTCTTCGAGGGGATGAGGTGCATCAGCGAGTCTTTGAATAATATGATCAGGAATTTGCACCCCCGGCACATTTTTATTTAAAAATACGGCATTTTTAGCCGATTTTAACAGAAAAATTCCTGCTAGAACTGGTTTATCGGCGAGGGAGGCCACCTGCTGCATGAACTTATCAAGACACTCGAAATCCGTAACTAATTGACTTTGAAAAAACTGCGCTCCTGCTTCGATTTTACGCTCAAAACGGCGTTGAAGACCAGACCAACTTTTTGACTGCACATCAACGGCAGCCCCGGCAAAAAGTTCTAGGGATCCATCGGGTAAAGATTTATCGTTAAAGTCAAAACCTTTATTTAATTTATCGATTAATTTTAACAAACGTACCGATTCTAGGTCAAAAACTGCCCTAGCTTGGGGGTGATCTCCTGCTTTGACCGGATCTCCAGTTAAAGCTAGTATATTTCTCAATCCCAAGGCATGAGCGCCCATGAGATCTGCTTGTAATCCGATCACATTGCGATCGCGACAGGCCATTTGACAGATGGGTTCGATGTCGTGTTGATAGAGAATAGCGGAGGCCGCCAGAGAGGACATTCGCACTACGGCGCGACTGCCATCGGTAATATTAGCCGCATGAACGCGATTTTTTAGCCAGAGGGCCATTTCTAGCATATGACTGGTATTACCCCCTTTCGGGGGAGTAATCTCGGCTGTAATCAAAAATTCTTGGTCTTGAACCGCGCGTTGTAAACGAGTAGTCATCAATTTATCTAGGTTTTAACCATAAATTTTATAGTAGATTTAGCCCGGAAATGACTCGGAGGCAAGGAATGATCATCGGGCTGTTTTATACTGGTCGGTGTCAGCACCTGGCTGATATCAGATAAGTTAACTGGCAGGAAAAAATTTTTAATGTAGTATAATACACGGACAGTTTAACCAAATTCGTTTATAAGTGTAAAGGACAACCGATTCGATCGAGCGATCATGCAAACTCTTTCTCGTTTACCTACTAAAGACAAAGCCCTAATCATGACCCATCCCCTCAAAATCGTCGCTTTAGGAGATAGCCTTGTGTATGGCTATGGCGACCCCGTGGGTGGCGGTTGGGCCGAGCGCCTACGTCGTTTGTGGATGGAAAGTGCCGGTCATGCCCTGTATAATTTGGGGATTCGCGGCGATCGAGTGGTACAAGTGTCCGAACGTTTAGAACAGGAATTTCGTCTCAGGGGGGAAATTCGCAATCGTCTCCCCGACCTGATTCTTCTCTCCGTCGGTGTTAATGATACAGCCCGTTTAGGCCGGCCCGATGGTCGTACTTATACCGATCACGATCTTTTTCAAACTCAAATCGAACATTTACTCGGCCGGGCCCGTTCTCTTTGCCCGGTTTTATTTATAGGTATGATTCCCGTGGATGAGCGGAAAATGCCCTTTTTAGATTGCTTTTACTTCAACCATGGCGATCAGTATAGTTTTAAGGAAACCACTAAACAAGCTTGTCTAGAGCAAAATATTCCCTATCTCGATTTATTTGATCTCTGGATGGACCGGGGTGATCTGTGGTGCCAAGAAAGATTAATGGAAGATGGACTTCATCCCAATGTGCAAGGCTATCAATCAATTTTAGAGGATATTTTAAACTGGTCGCCCCTCACCTCCTTTGTCGGTGTGGATAGTTTTATTCAACCTTTCACAGGAATTGCATAAAAGTGATGTCCTCTGTTCTCAGTTTGTTTGACATTGACGCTAGATTCTTGGTTCAACAAGTTCACTTCTTCCTCTTCCGTCGAGACAACCCAATAATTACCTCTGGCAGCTTCTTCAAGTGAAATTGCCCCTTCAGTTTTTTGGCGGTGGCTTTCTGGAGTTAAAGACAATTTGTTAGCATACTCTAGCAAAATTTGAGGAACATCGTCATAAGTTTTTACGCACTTAAGTTACACTGACAGCATCACCCTTATTTTGGAGAGATTTATTTAATTCGCGCCCTTAAAACCAGAGGAGATACCAAAAAACGCCCCGCTGTTGTCGTTTCTATCAATGTCAGGATCAGCTTTCTAGCAGTGTTTTGCTTGTTCCTTTGACCAGCGATTTATACTTTAGACGTTCATAATCTGAGATTTATTAAACTTCTGAAATCGTAGAGTCAGCAAGGAATCCAGTTCTTTTTTATGTTTCAGATGGGCATCATTCAGACATTCATAAATAGCT
>NZ_SFBO01000151.1:0-18460 GCF_007095705.1 Microcystis sp. Msp_OC_L_20101000_S702 | reverse complement strand
TCCGAAGCCCTTGCCAGGGAAATCACTACGTTCGCCGTTCCCCCGACAAATTATCCAGAGGGATTGGAAATTTCCGATAGCTATATTTATTATCCAGGAGGATCGGAAATTTCCGAAGCTGTTGTTCCTAATATTAGCACTTGTCTCTATGCGCTCAAAGCAATCATAGCATTTTTCATCAGAATGAGCCATGGGCAAGAGGCTTAAACCCTTTGTTGGCAAAACTTGTCGATACCTCAGTAACGTGAAAAGCGCTATAACTACACATCTAAGCCACCGACATCGTCTTCATCATCAGGAGGGGCTGTAACATTCAGCGTTAATCAAGGAGACCCGATCATAAACTTACTAGGCGGCTCCGGTGGTAAAGAATTTTATGAGGGTGTAATATTGCCAAATGGAGATCTAAAAACTAACTGGCAACTGACTCCTTTTATGAACCTCGCCGTCGTCACCAATTATATTTTTGGTTTCGTCCTCATCGTTTTTGGCAGCGATAGTGCGATCGCAGATTGTGTAGAGAGTTTGTCGGGTGGGCAATGCCTATTTTACATTCAAGGTAAAATAGAGCCAAGGAAGTTAGTAGAGAGAGAAAGCTATTTTGCCAGCTATGAGCCAAACCCTACCTAAAACTGTTAATTTCGAGGAATTCGTCCCTTGGCTGCCTGAAAATTCTGGAGTACGTTATGAGCTACACAAGGGAAATATTATTGAAATGGCACAACCCGCAGGAGAACACGAGGAAATCAAAGGATTTTTAACTGTTAAACTCAGTGGAATAATTGATAGACTGGGTCTTCCTTATTTAATTCCTAACCAAGCGATTGTCAGACCTGCTGGTAAAAACTCTGGTTATTTTCCTGATGTATTAGTGCTAAATCGAACCAAGCTCGCTCAGGAAAAATTATGGAAAAAAGAATCAATCCTTAGTGAGGGTGCATCTATCCCTCTGATAATTGAAGTGGTATCGACTAACTGGCGTGATGATTACTACTTAAAATTTGCTGATTATGAAGAAATGGGTATTCCTGAATATTGGATTGTCGATTATGCAGCCTTGGGTGGGCGTAATTTTCTTGGCACTTCTAAACAACCGACCATCTCTGTTTGTCGCTTAGTTGAGGAAGAATATCAAATTCGGCAATTTCGAGATAGTGATCGCCTAATTTCTCAGACTTTCACGGAATTAAATCTCACTGTCAATCAGATTTTCTTAAGTCTGTAGGGTGTGCATCGTCCACCTTACTCTTTTCGCTTTTTTCTTCAGTTTGAGGGGTTGATTTTGCCGCTTAAAATCCGCAATTATTGCCTTTATTTGCTCCATCTGCTTGAGTTTTAAGCCATTAAGCTCAATTTATTTTATCGCTTTCGTGTTCATGTTCTCAAGGTCGTTACTAAGACAAGATCGTAAACTAAGACGCATTTTAAATGAGAGAAATTTGGGGATCCCTATTTATTTTTCTAGTCTGTCCTATTATCGGGGGATTGCCTCTGATTGATTGGATAAATTATCTCGTAACTGGACGTAAATTATCCCAATTAGGTACTGGTAATATCGGTGTAACTGCCGCTTTTTACCATGGAGGTAAATTAGTGGGAATTTTGGCGGTAATTTCGGAAGCAGCCAAGGGAATTATCGTTATTCTCCTAACCCGTTTATTTTTTCCCACCGGCTCCACGTGGGAATTATTAGCTTTAATTGCCTTAGTCATGGGGCGCTATTGGTTAGGAAAAGGTGCGGGAACTACTAATGTTTTCTGGGGATTAATCGTTCACGATTTTGTCGCTGTTTTTCTCACCTCAATCATTAGTGGGATTAGCTTTACTATTTTTCGAGAAAAATCTACGGGTAGATTGGTAGGATTATTTTTATTAGCTTTAATTCTCACCTTGCGCCGTCCCCACGATTCAGGTTATATTATAACTGCCATTGCTTTAGCCTGTTTATTAGGGGCAATTTTTCAAAAAATCGCCGACGATTTAGACTTACCTGAAGCAAATGTTAACAATGAATCAAAAACTATGTTTCGTTTTTTTCGTGGAGATCGATCGATCCAAACTCTTGATGACAATCTAGCAGCTTCAAAAGTGGGACAAAAGGCCGCCACTTTAGCCGATCTTAAGCGTGCCGGTTATCCCATTCCTAGGGGTTGGATTTTACCACCAGGAGATGATCCACAACCGTTAATAGAATCTCTTCATCCTGATATTAATCATCCCTTAGTCGTGCGCTCTTCCGCTATTGGAGAAGATGGTGAAACCGCTTCATCTGCGGGACAATATACCACAATTCTTAACGTTGTTGATCAAGAAAATTTAGCGGCGGCGATTTTAAGTTGCCAAACCTCCTATAATAGTCCTAATGCTGTTAATTATCGACTCGATCGAGGTCAAGAAAACACGGACATGGCTGTGTTAATTCAAGAACAAATTCGAGGAGTTTTTTCGGGGGTTGCCTTCAGTCGTGATCCGATTAATCCTCTCAGTTTAGATGTGGTTATTGAAGCTTTACCCGGAGATGCCACCAGAGTTGTATCGGGGAGAGTCACCCCCGAAAGTTATCGAGTTAATTTAGAAGAAAATATCATCATCGGAGCGGGAGATATTCCCCCGGCTATTATTCAACAGGTAGCTAATCTTTGTCGGCAATTAGAAACCCTTGATCATGGCATTCCCCAAGATATAGAATGGACTCATGACGGACGAAAATTATGGTTATTACAGTGCCGTCCTATCACTAATTTACAGCCAATTTGGACAAGAAAAATCGCAGCTGAAGTTATCCCCGGAGTGATTCGTCCTTTGCCTTGGTCGATTAATCGTCCTTTAACCTGTGGAGTTTGGGGAGATATTTTCCAGTTAGTTTTAGACAAAAAAGCCCTCGATTTGGACTTCAATGAAACAGCGACTTTACACTATCAAAGAGCCTATTTTAATGCTTCTTTATTAGGCACAATTTTCCGTCGCATGGGATTACCTCCAGAAAGCTTAGAATTCCTGACCAAAGGAGCAAAGTTTACCAAACCACCGTTAACGGCAACCTTGGCTAATTCCCCTGGTTTATTAAAACTTTTAGGACGGGAATTACAGTTAGAAAAAGACTTTAGCCAAGATCAAAAAACCTATTTTATCCCAACGCTCGAAAAAATTAACGCTACTTCCCTAGAAGCTTTATCTTCAGGGGAGATTTTAGAGCAAATTGAGGAGATTTTAACCGTCTTAAAAAAAGCCACCTATTATAGTATTCTTGCCCCCCTTAGCTTCGCTTTGCGTCGCAGTATCTCGCGAGTACCTTTTGAGAAATTGGATAACTCTCAAGCACCGGAAATAGCCTCAATGCGATCGCTATCTGAACTGAGAAAAAATACGCTCGATCGAGATTTTGACTCAGCTTTTTCCCTCTGGTTAGAAACCTACGGTTATTTAAGCGAAGTGGGGACTGATATTTCGATACCGAGATGGCGAGAAAATCCCCCATATCTGCTACAACTACCCTTAGATATTCCGGGCAATAATAGCCAGAAAAAAGTCAAATCTTCCCACAATGTCCAAAAAAGATTAAATATCAAAAACCAAGTGACTGAAATTTACTCCCGTCTTTTAGCTCACCTACGCTGGCATTTTCTCGCTTTGGAAACCCTCTGGTTACAGCAACAAATATTATCAGAGACGGGAGATATATTTTATCTAAACTACTCAGAAGTTACCCAGTTAGGTCAGAATAATAATATCGCCAATCTTAACCAGATTATTCGTCAGCGTCGCCAACAATTCCAAGAAAACTCTCAATTAAACGATATTCCCTATATCGTCTATGGACAACCACCGAAAAAAGAATTTTTAGTCTCAAATTTAACTGCCAAAAAACGCTTACAGGGAATTGCCGCTAGTGGGGGGACAGTGGAGGGACGAGTCAAAATTATGCCAACCCTACAAAATCTAGAAATTGCCCCTGATACTATTCTCGTTATTCCCTATACTGACTCAGGATGGTCCCCTTTATTATCCCAAGCTGTGGGCATTATTGCCGAGGTGGGGGGACAATTATCCCATGGTGCTATTATTGCCAGAGAATACGGAATTCCGGCGGTTATGGATGTGCATAATGCCATGAAATTGTTAAAAGATGGTCAATTAATTCGTCTCGATGGCAGTCAAGGAATTATTGAAATTCTCTAGGCATTAGGGGACAGGGTGTGGGGTGTAGGGTGTGGGGTGTAGGGTGTAGGGTGTGGGGAGTTTTCTCAGTTAACTGATAACTGATAACTGACTCCTAAACCAATGTTGGTCAAAGATAAGCAAAAATTATCTATTGACTCCAAAAACTTGAGAATATTTAAATTAATATTTCGCAATATTTACAAATTCTTAAGAATTAATTGAGAAAGATTTTTATTTAACAACGATGTTCCAATGGTTACAGCGATTTGATATAATTTCATAATCGGGTATTCTATACTTTTTTGGGCAGCAAAGGTTGAAACCCTTGCCACACCTAGAAGATAATCCCAATTAAGACAGGTAAATGAGTCAATTTCACCCACAACGATGATCTTTTTTTTGTGTAGTTTTATTGCAAAAAAAAAGTTTTTTTGACAAAAAGCACAAAGTATGATAGACCACCAATGGATTTCTAGCCGCAAACAGTAGCTGCTATATTAACTGGTTAAACCGTGTTTTAGGGCAAAACGTACCAATTCCGTGCGACTATTAGTACCAGTCTTGCTAAATAAGCGACTGACGTATTTTTCTACGTTCCTAACGCTGGTTTCTAGACGACTGGCAATTTCTTTATTCATCAATCCCTCCGCTACTAAATCTAAAACACTTTGTTCCCGGGGGGTCAGATCAACTTTAATCGGGGGGGGAGTGGTAGTAAAAGTGTTCTGTTGTCCCACCTGCTGTTTTAATTCCCGGATATCTCGGGCAATTTCTTCTAATCTAGCGTTTTCGCTGGTGGCTTGCAGGGATTGACGACGGCGCTCGATTAAAGACTTGATTAATGCTTCTAATTCTTCGGGATCGAAAGGCTTGGATAAATAAGCATCACAACCAGCATTATAACCCTGAATGCGATCGCTTGTCATCCCCCTTGCAGTGAGAAAAACCACGGGAATTGTCTGAAAACGAGCATCTTCGCGCAATTTCTTCAGAAACTGATAGCCATCCACCTGCGGCATCATAATATCGGAGATAACTAATTCCGGAATTTCTTGATTGAGTAAATCCCAGGCTTCGTTAGCATTACTAGCAGTTCTTACCTCGAATTCATCCCCGTACTGTAGATATGCTTGCACAGATTCACGAACCCCCGGTTCGTCATCCACTAACAAAACTTTCGCAGGTGTGTCCATCAATTTCTCGCAGCGATCGAATATTGTCCGAATCCTATCTTATCAGCTAAGGAGATAGGAGTCAGTAGTCAGGAGATAGGAGTCAGGAGATTGCTTTTATTTATTCTCCCCTCTCCACACCCTACACCCCACACCCCACACCCTACACCCTACACCCCACTTTCCAGATCATCCTCAAGATAGTGACGGTGAGTTAAACTAGCAGATAGAACCAAAAAGTTACAAAAATCACACAATAATTTTACAATCCTTTCACCATTCTTAACAAATCCCGTGACCATTCTCTGCTGGCTCGATCGCATTAGTGCTTCTGATCGCCCCCTGGTGGGGGAAAAAGCTTTTATTGCCAGTGAATTACACCAGCGAGGATACCCAATTATCAGGGGATTTGCCATTTTAAACCGCATTTTTGCGGAATTTTTGGAAACTATCAACAATACTGACTCATTCCTGACTGATTTTCCCCAGTCTTCCCTCTATTTAGACGTAGATAACCCAAAAGCTCTGCAATTAGTCGCCAAAGAAAGTCGGCGGGCCATTTTACAAGCGCAAATTCCTCCTCTCTGGTTAGAAGAACTAACGGCGGCCGTGGCACAATTATCCATGGATAGCCTAGTATGGCGCTTTTCCTTACCTGCTCATCTGGCTCGGCGAACTCTCGGTTTATTTTCCGCCCCCATCAGTGGAATTAAAGCAGATAATCTAGAAAATGCCCTAAAACAAGCCTGGGCGGAGTTATTCACCGCCAGAAGTCTATTTTATTGGCGAAAAGTGGGAATTGGTTTAGAAAAAATTCAATTATCTTTACTGGTACAACCATTATTACCAGCCAATTGTGCGGGAAATGTGCTCATTAATGAGGATAACTGGCAAATTCAGGCGGTTTGGGGATTAGGACACAGTTTAGCTAATGGAGAAGTGGCACCGGATACCTATATTATCGATCGCTCCGGTCAATTACGCAGTCGGCAATTAGGCAATAAATCCAGGGCTTATTATCTCAACAGTGACAGTAATCTGCTTGCACCACAATTATTAGCACCCAGTTTACAGGAAAGCTACTGTTTAGATAATTTCGCCATCGATCGCCTTTGTCAACTGGTTCAATCTCTACTAGCGGAAAAACCCAGCTTAACCAGCATAGAATGGCTGATGATGCTAGATGGTCAAATTTATATTCTCAACTGTCACAGTCAGGAAATCACCGCTACTACCTCCAATTATCCCTTAAGAGGATTAGGGGCATCCCCAGGGTTGGCATCGGGAGTGGCAAAAGTGATCAGCAATTTCGACTCCCCAGAGGCAAATTTTCAGGATTGCATTCTGGTTACTACTAATTTACCTCCGAAAAAACTGCCCCATTTACGCCAAATTCGAGCAATGATCACGGAACAGGGGGGATTAACTAGCCATGGAGCCATCTTAGCCCGGGAATTAGCCATTCCTGCCATTGTCGGGGTAAAAAATGCCACAGAAATTATCCGCTCAGGCGAGATAATTTTAGTAGATGGTACGAGGGGAATTATTTCTCTAGCATCTCAGGAACAGATTTCCTTACCCCCAGCACCCCCCAGAGAAACCGACGGGACGGCAATTGCTACCCGTTTGATGGTTAATCTCAGTCAAACTGAAAGTATTGCCAGAATCCAAGAGCTGCCTATTGATGGGATCGGTTTATTGCGCTCAGAATGGATGATTTTAGAGTTACTTTCTCAGCGTAATCTAGAAGAATGGTTAACTCCAGAGCATCAAGAAGCATTGATCGAGAGATTAAGTGATTTAATCGCACAATTTGCCCTTAGTATCCAGCCTAAGCCTTTATTTTACCGTTCTTTTGATGCTCAACATTCGGCTAAAGACAGTCGGGGAGCCCATGGTTATATATTAGATCCGACTCTATTTGATCTAGAATTGCAAGCTTTACGACGGGTACAAACCACCAGCGCCACCAATATTAATTTACTGCTTCCCTTTGTCCGTGGGGTTGAAGAATTTATTTTCTGCCGGCAACGGGTACAATCGGCTTTACTCACTCAAGTCCCTTCTTTCCAATTGGGGATAATGGTGGAAGTACCGGGGGTAATCTTTCAATTGAGGGATTATGTGCAAGCAGGGGTACAGTTAATCGCTATTGGTACTAATGATTTAACTCAATTACTTTTAGGTAGCGATCGAGAACATTTCTCAGAATATTTTAACGCCCGTCATCCCGCAGTCAGGGCAGCTTTAAAACAAATTATCACTCAAGCAAAAGTTTTACAGATTCCCTGTTCCGTTTGCGGCATGGCCATCGTCCAGTATCCTGAAATTATCGATGATCTGATTGCTTGGGGTGTGACTTCTCTTTCGGTGGATACAGAAGCAGTTTTAGCCACTAGAGAGGCAATTGTTCGCGCAGAAAGAAGGTTTTTATTGGAAAATGGCAGATAACCTCGGCATCTCCTATTTGTGACTTTCCCTCACATATTGGTGAGCAGCAGCAGTTATTCAAAGAGGGCGAATGCAATTCGCCCCTATAATAATATGATTGCGCCAGTCGGCGATCAAATCAAGTTTTTGTTAGGAAATATTAAGGGTTTCTCCCAATCAAGACTAGACAGCATTCTCTGAGAAAATAATGTAGGCGCTCATCATCGTTAGGGAAATTTTTCTCGCGAGTCCCCTGAGCTATATTTGCTAGTTCTGTTTCTCTTATCTCTATATTATCCAGCCAATGCTCAAAATCTCCTTTTTCCATGTATTCTTTAAATTTATTGGGATTATCTATAGATAATTCGAGTAATTCTGGGATATTGTTAACGCGTTTTCCTCCACCCTTGTCTAAGTTAAAATAGAAAGGTGGATTATATTGTGGATTTCTACTGTAATTTTTAATTTTATTAAGAAGATTTTTAAAACAATTATTAATAAGTTTATTTAAAAGGTATTGTTTATCTGCTCCTTGTGCTTGCATCAAAACTTTAGTATTCTCTACTTGATTAGCTAGGTCAACTTCACCTAAAGTTTGCAGTCTCGATTTTAATGAGTCATTTTCTATCTCAATAATATTTTTATCATCAATCATTGATTCTACTATTTGATACATTTCCCATATTTTATACATTTCCCATACTCTATGGTTAGACTTCCAAAATATTCGTGTACTTTTCACATCTTCATTTTGTTTTTCAATTCCTTTGTACCAAATTTTTCTTAAACTTCCTTCACCGTCTCTTAATGCGGCAATTTCCTTACTATCTTCTGTAAATATTGAGAAGTACATATGTAAAATTATCTTTCTAGTTTTTGTTGGTATTATTAATAGTAACACCGATATTACAACAATTAAAATAATCCCAGTGATAATATTTGCACCAATTACGTTTCCTACCATGGGAATAAGAATAGCACTTATCGATCTTAATGGGTAAAGAATTATTATGTCTGATACTGCAAAAACAGCACCCGCTAATCCCAAGAGTTGGATAGTACCAAAAACCCTTTTAATCCAAGTACCCTCTTCTGGTCCAAATCGTAAAGTTTGCATATAGGTTTCCCAAACAATTGGCTTCTGAGCAACGGGTAAATTATTAAAGTATAAATCATTAATTTTAGGCTCAATATTAGTGGCAATATATCTACCAATTCTAACGACCTGATGATTACTTGCATTGACAAGAAAGATGATCAATCCACAAGAGGCGGGAACCATTATTCCCAGAATAATTGCTGAAGGAATTCGCCGTTCAATTGGAATACCATATTTTTGTGGAGATATTGTTTCTGTTGCCGTGTCTTTTTCTTTAATAACTAACGTCGAGGAAGTTGGCTTTGAATTTTTTGGTTTAATTTCGTGACTACTATCCCCTTTTGGATGAGATATTGTCGTTTGTGTTGTTTCTCCTTTTGTCGTTTTTTTTTCTCCTTTTGTCGTTTCTGTTGTAGTTGTATTTGTGGGTATTCTAGTAATAGTTGTTGTCTCTTTCATGATGGGGAGATTAGCGATGGGACTGATCCCAATTCCCAGTAAAGTCAAAACTAAACCACCCCCAAAGACAATAACATTACTGCGATTTTGCACGGTTTGTAAAATTTCCGTTCTCAGGGTTTTATACTCCTCCATACACACATCGATCGCTTTATTGATATCGGGTTGATTGTTGTTATTAGGCATTTTTTAACTCCCGAATTTATATATAGTTGTAATTTTATCTGGTCAAATAGAATTACACTATTGGCTTAAACTTTTCTTAATTAGTTCCAATGCGATTTGTAAATTAGCCTGTGTCCAAAGGAGAGGAGTGGCATCATTAGGAATATATTTTCCCTGTTCTAGATAGTATAATTCGGGACATTTAAACTCACCCACGGGGGAATCTTTTCCCGTAATTTGTCCGAGAGAACGATTAAAGTAATGGGTTTGTAGGTTGAGGTATTTTTCCTGACCTGTACTCTGGAATTTAAGGGCAAAAATGGCAGAAATAATCGGATCAAAAATACACCATTGTGCTTCTTCGCCTAGGTTTAATCCTCTCCCTTGTTCCTGTAACCAATTTTCCCTTTCTGTCGATACGGTGGTGCGGATTTCTGGGGGAATTAAGCGATAGTCTCGACACCAAAAAGAATCACCTAAATAGCGACGAATACCGTAATCTCCCTGAAGGTGAACGATAACATTATTAAGAATTTGATCGGCGATATTTGTCTCCACCACTTGTAAGGGATAAATCAAAAAAAGTAGGGATGCATCATAACTTCTCGCCTGCGGTACTGGTAGAAGACACTCGGCTGGTAAAATACGGTATAAAGCTTGTTCTCCTATCTCAATTAAGTCCGCTAAAAATGCTGGTGTAATCCTGCGATTTTCGGCTGTGAGATTTATCTCTGTCTCGATTAATAACCTTTTTAATTCCCGTAATCCCGCTACGACAACCCCGATGCTAGATGCTTCTATTTTGCGGGTTTCTTCCCAGTGACCGCTATCCTCATCCTGCCAATAACTAATCGCTTGAAAATATAAGGGGAATAGGGCAATTGTTTCTAAACAATGGCGGGAAAGCTGAACATATTTTTCCCGTGCCAAACGACAATAAAACCAGAGAAAATAGCCAAGGGCATCATTTTGTGCGTGTTGCCAAACTTGGTCAATTTCCGTCAGTGTACGTCCCTCAAAACGAATATGAGGACGTTCCATGATCTTTTCAGGATTAACTCGACCTTGGATAATATTAATAAAACGCCTTTGGAACTTTTGAAAATAGTTCATCAAAGTCTGAATATTCTTGACAGCGATCGCTGTCTGTCCGATAATATAGTGAGAATAAGCCAGATAAACGTTATCCCTCAGCCAAACATTGGCATATCCGGTGTATTCTGTCTCATTACTGACTAATGCTGCTGGAAATAAGCCATTTTCCAGATGGGGAAATCTCAAGACATCATTTTCCGACAAAAACGCGGATAATCTCTGAAGATCCCCCAGAGAGTAGCGGTATTTAATGAAATCGAGAATTTTTTCGTTGTGAACAACCAGCATCGGCAAAATACTCAAATAATCTGCTCAAAAACGCATTTATCTCGCTCAATTCTACTGAGAAACCCAAAAAATGCGTCTTTGATTAGGATCCCGTCGGGGACTTTGTTCCCCCATCACTTGCCGCGCTTGACTAGGATCAAAGCTGCGAGTAAATTGACCGCGCAATTGATTGACGCGTTCCTCCTTTTCTTGGGCTGCCAAACGCACTTCTTCTAATTTTGCCTGTTGCATCTGTTGGTAGGGTAACAAACGAGCGATCGCAAAAACCGCCGTGATGGAAATGGCGCTATAGGCAATAATTCGCAGCCAAATCTCGATAATTTGCCATTTTTGGGATTTATTGCCGCTTTTTTGCTTTTTTTGTGGTTTTTTGTCGGTTTGGTTTCGTGTTCGTGCGGTCATAGATTTATGAGTACAAGTAAAATCGGTGAGAAAGGTGGCTAATTACTTTCAATTTACACCCAATCACTGATAACCGATAACCTAAAAAACCCCAATCGGTCTATCCTATAACTAGGTTAGACGGGATTGGGGTTTATTGAAAGCGACTTTACTTATAAAGTTCCG
Source organism: Microcystis sp. Msp_OC_L_20101000_S702 (assembly GCF_007095705.1). Lineage (NCBI taxonomy): Bacteria > Bacillati > Cyanobacteriota > Cyanophyceae > Chroococcales > Microcystaceae > Microcystis > Microcystis sp. Msp_OC_L_20101000_S702. The sequence continues at coordinate 7,024 of NZ_SFBO01000151.1, read as the reverse complement.
TCGCTAGACGAAAAGCCAAAATCCCGGGGATTAAAGCAATTACCAGAGCGACTAGAACTTGAGTATCAGAAAGCATTGCTGATTATCTCCTCATAAAGATATTCATCCAATACTTTCCGACATCATCGGGGTTCTCTGCATCATTTCGTTACAAGACTTCATATCTCCCCACCCCGATGACGGTTATCTCCCCTAGAAAAGAAAGTTGTAAAAGCGTTAAGCTGAGATATTGCCATGATTACATTTATTTTTACCTGCGGCCTCAATGTTAGACTCGCTCCTTGATTCATCTCTAACCCTTAGTCTAAAAACCCCGTTAATTCTGTTGGTTCTCATTGCCCTAGAAGCGGTATTATCAGCAGATAACGCCATTGCTCTCGCTTCCATAGCACAGGGATTAGGAGATCATCAGCGTCAACGTCAGGCCTTGAATATTGGCTTAGTTTTCGCCTATATTCTCCGTATGGTCTTGATTCTTACCGCCACCTGGGTGGTTAAATACTGGCAGTTTGAACTTTTGGGAGCAGTATATTTGCTCTGGTTAGTCTTTAATTACTTTGCCTCCCCTGAAGACAAGGATCACACCCATCATAGTCTCAAGTTTCAATCTCTCTGGCAAGCTATCCCCCTAATTGCCGTTACTGATTTAGCTTTTTCCCTCGATAGTGTTACCACCTCCATCGCCGTGGCCGATGATACTTGGTTGATCCTGCTTGGTGGTACGATCGGAGTAGTTACCCTGCGCTTTATGGCGGGTTTATTTATTCGCTGGTTAGAGGAATACACCCACCTAGAAGATGCTGGTTTTGTCACCGTCGGTTTGGTGGGTTTAAGATTGTTGTTGCGGGTGATTAGTCCCGATTTTGTGCCGCCGGAATGGATTATGATTAGTTTAATTGCTATCCTCTTTGCTTGGGGTTTCTCAAAACGCAACGATCGAGAACCAATAGAGAGTGATCCCATCCAATCTGATGAATTGCCATAAAATAATCATCAGGAGTCAGTCATCAGTGATCGGATTTGAGTTTTCAGTTCACTGATTACTGTTTACTGTTCACTGTTCACTGAAAAGAGAATCCCTAGAAGATCATGTCATCTTTACCGACTCCATCTGCTGATACCTTAGAAAATTCTACTCGATCGCCCTCTTGGAAAATTAAACTCCTCTACGATGGAGAATGTCCCCTCTGCTTGCGGGAGGTTAATTTTCTGCAAAAACAGGATGCTGGGAGAGGATTAGTTGCTTTTGTCGATATTGCCGCCGAAAACTATAATCCGGAGGAAAATGGCGGTATTTCCTTCGCGGCGGCCATGGGACGAATCCACGCTGTACTAGCCGATGGTACTATACTCCAAAATGTGGAAGTGTTTCGCCAAGTCTATGATATTTTGGGCATCGGTTGGATTTATGCCGCTACCAAATGGCCGGTTATCGGGTTTCTAGTGGATATTATCTATGAAATTTGGGCTTCTTGGCGATTAACCTTAACCGGAAGACCGAATTTAAAAACAGTCTTAGCAGAGCGTCAAAAACGTCTGGAATGCAACTCATCAAATCGTTGTTCTCGCTGAGTTAAAATCTCCTAACCCTACACCCCACTCGGAATCACCCCCTGGGATGTGATACTAAATCCGTTGAGTATAGGCTACTTATAAGGACAGTCAAAAGGCAAAAGGAGAAATAAATAATCAGTTTTTAATAACCAGATTTAATGTGATAATTCTGCCTGGGAAATAGAAACTGAAATAACGCAAATTCGTCGATCATACTAAATCCGTTAAGTATAAGCTACATATCAGGAGAAGTACTCCTGCAAGGGGAGTGACTCTTAAATTATTACAGATGCGTCAGCAGCTGCGTGTAAGCATCCCACCGAAAAACTAATGCGCGAGGGGTTTGGGGACGGCGCTTGCGTCCCCAACGGGGGGTTTGGGGGGTAGAACCCCCCAAAAGCTTGGATTGAGTGATCAAGTGGGAAGTAATACTAAATCCGTTGAGTATAGGCTACTTATAAGGACAGGCAAAAGGCAAAAGGAGAAATAAATAATCAGTTTTTAATAACCAGATTTAATGTGATAATTCTGCCTAGTAAATAAATGGTACTTTATTTTCTTGCCAGTTCCTGACCGCGACCTGCGATCGCCCAGAGATAACTAATTGCTAAGGCCAAAAACGTGAGGGGAATACTTTCTTTGACGATAAAAATCCCTAAACCGATCAGCACACAGGGAACGAAGGTACTTCCCTGACTGGTTAGGATAGTGGCGATGGTCGGCACGCTGGTCAACCCGTAGGCGAACGCACACCAAACCCCCACCAGAATCAAAAACACGCTGACGATAACGATCAGACTTGTTACGCTACTACTGGCGAAAAGGGGAACGTAAATACCGATATTATCGCTGCCGTTGGCGACGGTTAACGCGGCCACGCTGTAGGTGCGCGGGTCAAACCAACCACCGAAGGGGGAATGTTTCGCACCCTCCAGGTCCACTTCGACATTCTCCGGCTCCTCCTCCTTCTCCTCTTCTTTGAGAAGGGAAACGATGCCGAGAATCACAGGAACGAGGCCTAGATAGCGAATCCACGGGGTAGGGATGAGAAAACACCCGAAAAACCCCGCTAAACTGGCAATAACCAGCAGACTAAAGCCGATATACTGACCGATGACGATATCGCGATGACGGAAGAGTTTCCCCGTTTGGCTGAAGAGAATCGTCAGGATCAATATATCGTCGAGGTTGGTGGCGACGAATGCCGCTACACCGGTGGATATCGCAATCACAATCTCGATCATCGTTTTTTTCCTTAAGATGGCCGTCGGGTTCGTCCGTTCGTTAAACCTTGTTCGGCTTTTCCTTCAAAGGTTCCAGAACAGGAAAATTTTACTACCTATCCCGATCGAGAAACTGTATTTCGCACGACCGATCGCCCTAGGCCGCTGCGGGATGGAAAAAGAAAGCAAGGGTGATCACTGCGTAGGTCGCCACCAGTAATATACCCTCTAACCAGTTCGAGCGACCGTCGTTACTGATCGAGTTAGTCAGCCAGACGGCGACGGCGACGGCGACCAATTCAAACGGATCGAAATCGAGAGCCATCGGCTGACCGAGGAAATAACCCGCAATTACGAGAACCGGCGCGACAAAAAGTGCGATTTGCAGACTCGAACCCACCGTCACGGAAACCGCCAGATCCATTTTGTCTTTTAAGGCGACCCTAACCGCGGTGGCGTGTTCGGCCGCGTTGCCGATAATTGGCAGCAGGATCACCCCCGTGAAAAGGGTCGTTAATCCTAATTTATGCGTGGCTTCCTCTAGGGTATTAACTAACAATTCCGATTCGACCGCCACCCCGATCGTCACCAGCAGTAATATCCCCACCCAGAGCCAGAGATTCGGCTTTTTTACGCTTACGGCTTCTCCAGGCTCTTCATCGAGATCTGCGTCCCCCACCTCGTAAAGATAGGTATGGGTCTTCATCGAAAACAGCAGACTCAGGCAATACACAAAAATTAATACCGCCGCCACCGTTACCGAGAGACGCTGTAGGACGCTCTCCTCGATTGCGGCGGAGGTGTATTGAACGGTCGTGGGTAGGAGGATCGCTGCCACGGCGAGATTCATCGACGAGGAATTTAAACGGGCGGTCACGGGCTGGAATTTCTGTTCTTTATAGCGTAAGCCGCCGAAAAACATCGACAAGCCCGTTACCAGCAGCAGATTCCCGATAATCGAACCGGTAATCGTCGCTTTCACCACCTCGATCAAACCCTCTTCCAGGGCGGCGTAGGCGAGAATTAATTCGGTAGCGTTGCCGAAGGTGGCGTTCAATAAACCGCCGAGATTGGGACCGACCACGACGGCGATTTCCTCGGTTGCCTTTCCCATGTAAGCGGCCAGGGGAACAATCGCCAGACAGGCGCTCAGGAAAACGATCGTCACGTCCCAATGGAGGAAATTCCAGGCGATCGAGATCGGGACAAAAACCAACAAAATAGCGAAAATCCAGTCCTTTCTATTCATAGCAATGGGTGTATCGGCATAAAACCGCGCACGGTTGTGAAAAACAGACTATCGGCTTTTTTTCTGTTTCAATTACCCAAATCGCCCGGTAATATACTCCCGGGCCTCGTCGGTTTGCGGATTGCCGAACATAACTTCCGTGGGGCTAAATTCGACTAATTTTCCCCGGCGTTTCCCGGAGGGATCGGTTTCGGTGTTAAAAAATGCCGTCCAGTCGGCGATCCGCGATGCCTGCTGCATATTGTGGGTGACGGTAATGATCGTGTAACTTTCCTTCAGTTGTAGGCACAATTCCTCCACCTGACGGGTAGAGATGGGATCGAGGGCCGAACAGGGTTCATCCATCAATAAAACATCCGGCTTCATCGCGATCGCACGGGCGATACAGAGACGCTGTTGTTGTCCCCCCGATAGTGCCGTTCCTTTTTCTTTCAGTTTGTCCTTTACTTCCTCCCAGATCGCCGCCTGCCGCAGGGAATACTCGACCAATTCATCAAGATTTCCCTGATAACCGTTGGTTCGGGGCGCGTAGGCGATATTCTCGTAAATGCTCTTGGGAAAAGGGTTGGGACGTTGGAAAACCATCCCCACCTGTCGCCGTAACTTGACTGCATTGACCTGCGAATCGTAAATATTCTGATTTCGGTAAAGTAGTTTTCCCTCCACCTTGGCGCCGGGGATCAGATCATTCATTCGGTTAAAGCAGCGCAAAAGGGTACTTTTCCCGCAACCGGACGGCCCGATAAAGGCGACGATTTTTCGCGCAGGAATTTTAATATGAACGTCCAGAAGAGCTAGAAATCCATTATAAAAAACTTTTACTCCTTCCGCCTCGAAAACACTGTGATCTGGGTTAAGGTGGGTAGTCATGGCAAAAATTCTCCTGAGTATGGTTAAAGATGTGTTTCGAGGGCAGTGGGGAGTAGAGGAGTGGGCAATTAAGAAGTTAAATAGACTTATCTAACCTCCCGCCTGCTGCCTTCCCTAATTCGGTGTCGAATAGCGTTGACGTAGATAGATGGCGATGGCGTTCAGCGCCATGATCAAAAGGATCAGAACGATAATCGTTGCAGCGGCGGCATTGGCGAAACCAGGTTCAGGACGGGAGACATAACTAAAAATCTGAATGGGCAGTACCATAAATCGCTCGAATAAACCAGGATCGAAGGTCAGAAAACTCACCGCTCCCACCACCACTAGCGAGGCCGCGTCCCCGATCGCCCGCGACACGGAGATAATTACCCCCGTGAGAATCCCCGGCACCGCGTAGGGTAAAACATGGTGTTGGAGCGTCTGCCATTTGGTGCTGCCTAGACCGTAGGAAGCTTGGCGGAGGGAATCGGGAACCGCCCGGATCGCCTCCCGCGCCGCAACGATAATGACTGGCAGCGATAGTAGAGATAGGGTTAAGGCCCCGGAAAGTAGGGTAGAACCGAAATTCAGTAAATAGACGAAGACCCCTAAACCGAGTAAACCGTAAACGATCGAGGGAACCCCGGCCAGATTGCCGATATTCACCTCGATCAGCGCCGTCCACCAGTTTTTCGGGGCGTATTCTTCTAGGTATAGGGCAGCGCCTACCCCGATGGGCACCGCTACCAAGATCACGATTACTCCCAAATAGAGGCTACCGATAATCGCGGGGCGAATTCCCCCGCGCTCGGGAAAACGGGAGGGGGTTTCCGTGAGAAAACCGGGGGTGAGTAGGCGGACCAGTCCGTCATGAAAGACATTGAGCAACAGTAGAGCGAGAACGAATAGACCGATGAGTAATCCGATCAAGAAAATATACTCGTAGATTTTGCCGATGGTTTCTCGGCTTTCGAGTCGATCGTTAAAGACGGCCGTATCCCTAGCAGGAGAAGATTTAACCATGATAATTAGTCGTATTTTTCCTTAAAGCGATTAGAAATCCAATAACTGCCGATGTTGAGTGCCAGAGTGATCAGGAAAAGCACCGCACCGACCGCATAGATGGATTTAAAATTGAAACTCCCTCTCGGGGCATCTCCACTAGAAACCTGGGCCATAAAAGCGGTCATGGTGGCGATCGATTCCAGTGGGTTGAAAGTTAGACGAGGTTGAGCGCCCGCCGCGATCAGGACGGTCATGGTTTCTCCCACCGCACGGGAAACCCCCAAAATAATCGAAGCCATAATCCCCGATAGGGCGGCCGGCAAAACCACCTTGAAAATTGTTTCCAGCTTGGTAATTCCTAGGGCATAGGAACCCTCGCGCAGGGAACGGGGAACCGATTTAATCGCGTCTAGGCTGATCGAACCGACGGTCGGGGTGATCATGATTCCCATCATCAATCCCGCGCTCAGAGCGTTAAAAACCTCTACGGGTAAAAAATTCCGTAGTAAGGGCGTGAGAAAGATCAGTGCGAAGTAACCGTAAACTACGGTGGGAATTCCCGCCAGAATTTCCACGGCCGGACGCAGAATAGAAGCTACTTTCGGGGTTGCGTACTCGGCCAGATAAATCGCTGAAGACAATCCCAACGGAACTGCGACCACCATTGAGATGACCGTGGTTAAAACGGTTCCGTTAATCAACGGCCAGATCCCGAAACGGGGAGGATTAAAAAGGGGAGTCCATTGGCTATCCAAGAAGAACTGCCCGAGACTTACTTCCTGGAAAAAAGCGACAGTTTCCTTGAAAATAATAGCGACGATGCCGAAGGTTGTGACTACAGATACAAGGGCGCAGGCGAACAAAATCGTTCCGATAATTTTCTCGGGAACATCATCGGAGGCTCGCTTGAGAAGAGAATCCCCTCTTGCGAACAAAGAGTCATCAAAAGAACCGGTAGTGGTCATGGGAAATTTTGGGTCTGAAACCCCGCCGTTCTACGGCGGCTTTACGTTAGAATTAAGAGGCCAGTCTCGAAAACCAAGTGGACGGCGCAGCACCTTGAAAACTCGGCTTAGGGGGTTCCGACCAGAAAAGCTTGGCCGGGTAAAAAGTCGCGCGCAACAAGTACAAGAAGCTATAG
>NZ_SFBO01000150.1:0-12569 GCF_007095705.1 Microcystis sp. Msp_OC_L_20101000_S702 | reverse complement strand
ATTAGGATAAGTTATGACTTAAAAATTAATCAACAACTAAAGCTTATGCTTGTAGCTAAGTGAAATCATTGATTAAGAGACCTGTACTTTTCAATGACTTTTTCAGCAAACCCTATTTATCCTTCCCACTTCCCCATCACCCTACACCCCACACCCTACACCCCACACCCCACGGCTGCATCCCACATTTGCAGAAATATCGACAATCAGCAATTATCAGTGACTCTGAAATTGGTACAAAAATATGAACAATCGCGTGTAAGCATCCCACCGAAAAGCTAATGCGCGGGGGGTTTGGGGGGTAGAACCCCCCAAAAGCTTGGATTGAGTGATAAAACTGAAAGTAACACACCCAATTTTAGGAGAAAGTTTCCCTTGAAAAATCCCAAATTAGTAGATTTACAAAAATGAGATGCACCCCACCCTACCCCCAGGAAAAGCTTTTTGCCGCAAACCCTACTTATAAGCGTCCATACCCTCACAGGAACAAACCAGATTTCTGTCACCGTAAGCATTATCAACCCGTCCCACTACCGGCCAGAATTTATAATCTTTTAGCCAAGAAAGCGGGTAAGCTGCCTGTTGACGGGAATAGGGACGACTCCAATCATCGGCAGTTAAAACTGCGGCTGTGTGGGGGGCATTTTTTAAGGGATTATCGTGGATATCCATGCTACCATTAGCGATCGCTTGTACTTCTTGATAGATAGTTAACAAAGCTTCACAAAAACGGTCTAATTCCCCCAAAGATTCGCTTTCCGTGGGTTCCACCATCATTGTACCCGCCACAGGCCAAGAAACCGTCGGCGCGTGGAAACCGAAATCCATCAAACGTTTTGCCACATCTTCCACCTCGATGCCGGCCTGTTTTTTCAGGGGACGTAAATCAATCACGCACTCGTGGGCAACCGTTCCCGCGCTACCCTTAAATAACACCGGATAGGCCGACTCCAGACGAAAAGCCAGATAATTAGCGTTTAAAATTGCCACTTCTGTGGCTTTTTTCAAGCCGGCTGCCCCCATCATAGCGATATACATCCAAGAAATAACCAAAATGCTGGCACTACCCCAAGGCGCGGCCGAAATTGCCCCAATCGAGTCCTGATGCTTACCGTTAGCGGTTTCTGGGGATAATTTCGCCAAAACCAGGGAAACATCGGGCAGAAAAGGCACTAAATGGGATTTTACTCCAATTGGTCCCATGCCGGGTCCGCCACCACCGTGGGGAATACAGAAAGTTTTATGGAGATTCAAGTGACAGACATCAGCGCCAAAATCCGCCGGACGACATAAACCCACCTGAGCATTCATATTCGCGCCATCCATATAGACTTGACCACCGTATTGATGAATCAAGGCGCAAATTTCGCTAATTCCCTCTTCAAAAACGCCGTGAGTGGAAGGATACGTTACCATCAAAGCCGCTAGATTATCCTGATGCTTCTCGGCCTTAGTTTTCAGGTCATCAATATCAATATTGCCCCGAGAATCGCAATTAACCGCCACTACTTTCATGCCACACATAACAGCACTGGCAGGATTAGTCCCGTGAGCGGACTCAGGAATTAAGCAAATCTGACGATGACCTTGACCGCGACTTTCATGGTAGGCTCGGATTACCTGTAAACCGGCATACTCTCCCTGGGAACCGGCGTTCGGTTGTAGAGAAATGCCGTCAAACCCGGTAATTTCCCCTAACCAAGTCTCTAACTGTTGAAAGAGCAGTTGATAGCCTTCTGCTTGGTCAATCGGCGCAAAAGGGTGTAATTTGCCGAATTCTGCCCAAGTTACCGGAATCATCTCCGCTACGGCATTGAGTTTCATCGTACAGGAACCGAGGGGAATCATGGAAGTATTTAAGGCTAGATCCTTTGTTTCCAGACGGTGCAGATATCTGAGTAATTCCGTTTCCGAGTGGTAACGATTGAACACCGGCTCGGTAAGATAGGCACTGGTACGGGTTAAATTAGCGGGTAATTCTAGACTAATTTTCTCGACTAATTCCGCCGTGGTAAAGGGCAATTCCTCGGTTGGCGCAAAAATTTGCCATAAATCCCACACATCCCTGAGAGTGGTGGTTTCATCGAGACTAATTCCTAGATTATTCTCATCAAAATAACGCAGATTAATCTTATGGGTTTTTGCCTTGGCGAAGATATCCTTAACTCCCGTGGATACCGTAACCTTGAGCGTATCGAAGCGCGGTTCTTTCCCCACCTGATAACCCAACTGTTTTAAGCCAGTTGCCAATAAAGCGGTTAATTTCTGCACTCTTTGGGCGATTTTCTTGATTCCTTCCTGTCCGTGATACACCGCGTACATGGAAGCAATCACCGCTAGTAACACCTGTGCGGTACAAATATTACTGGTGGCTTTATCCCGGCGGATATGTTGTTCGCGGGTTTGCAAAGCTAAACGCAGTGCGGGTTTACCCTGACTATCCTTCGATACCCCGACAATGCGCCCCGGAATACTGCGTTTATAGACATCTTTGGTGGCAAAATAGGCGGCATGGGGACCCCCATAACCCAAGGGAACCCCAAAGCGTTGACTGCTACCCACGGCAATATCAGCCCCCAATTCGCCGGGGGGAGTCAACAGGGCTAAACTGAGAATATCGGCGGCAACGGTGACTAAAGCCCCATTTTCCTGCGCTTTGGCGATAAATTCCCGATAGTCATAAATTACGCCATCGGTGGCTGGATATTGTAATAATGCGCCAAAAATTGGCGTTTGGAAGTCAAAGAGACGATGATCCTCGATAATAATGTCAATACCTAAAGGAATCGCTCTGGTTTTAACAACTTCAATCGTTTGGGGATGGCAACTACTAGAGATAAAGAAAGCATTGGCTTTAGTTTTACACAGTCCATAACTCATACTCATCGCTTCCGCAGCTGCTGTTCCTTCATCGAGGAGGGAAGCGTTAGCAATTTCCAGACCGGTTAAGCTAGTGATGAGAGTTTGGAAGTTTAAGAGAGCTTCTAAGCGTCCTTGGGCGATTTCCGCTTGATAGGGAGTATAGGCGGTGTACCAACCCGGATTTTCTAGGATGTTGCGGAGAATTACCGGCGGGGTGATACAGTCATGGTAGCCCATGCCAATAAAGGAGCGAAATACCTGATTTTTGGAGGCAATAGCTTTTAATTGGGCAAGAGCGGCGTATTCACTCAAGGCAGGTACTAGATTAAGGCTTTTTTGTAAACGAATTCCTGACGGGACAGTTTGAGCGATTAATTCCTCAACGGTAGCAACACCCAAAACCGCCAGCATTTTCTCGATTTCCGTCTCCGTCGGTCCAATATGACGGTTAACAAAGCTATCGGTGCAGTCTAGCAGGTCTTGCAGGTCAGCAGGAGCGAATTCCTCGGTTTTCTCGGCCGTAATTGACCTATTTAGCATATTAATCTCGGTTTCAACAATTACAAAAGTGCTGCGTTTCATCGCTAGGGGTGATTTTAACGCAACTTGTAAAATTTTTGTAATATTTCAAGTCAGCAATCGGCAAGATAAAGCGGAAGCTAATTTGCTATCGAAAGTATGCACAAAATTAACCTCACTACTGCTTCGTCACCAAAAACCAACCGGAATTCGTAGATCCGATCACCTTTAATCCTTCTAAATCAGTAGCTTCTTTGGTTTGATGATCGATAATTAGGTAAGGTTGCTTGTGACTTTGCCAATGATTGATTAATTCTTCAGTAGCAAGGGGAAAAACCCGACGACCACTATAAAAATTTAACGAGGGGCGCTCGTAGGCAAAAGCAATATAAACAGGGTGATCAGCTGGCACATATTTCTGCACTAAACTCGCCACCGGTTTGACGGGGAAATTCTCATTTAATTCCCAGATCCACAGGGGAGAATTGACAAAAATAAACAAAGAAACCAACATTCCCCAGAGTAAAATTACGATGAATTGTTGCGAGCGCCGGGCTAACAAAATCGCCGTTGTCACCATGGTCAGGGAAAGTGATAATAAGGTTAAAAGAATTAAGGGATGGATCGGTTCGATCGGGGCAAAATTACCAGGAAAATAGGCTATTAAAGCTAATAAACCCGCCCCAACGCCGACAATACCCAGAATAATTGACCAGATTGGATTATAGGGACGATCGATGGGAAGATTAACCATCTGCGCCAAGGCATAACCGGCCGCTAAAGCCAAGGCCGGATAGATCGGCAGAATATACCAAGGCAATTTAGTCGCCATTACCGAAACCACCAACAGATAAACACCCGTCCAAACTAACAGTAACTTCGCCCAACTGTAGAGATATTCCTGACGAGCTAAACGTAAACCCCAAACCGAGAAAATTAACCAGGGCCAACTATATTTAATAATTTCTAGCAGATAATACCAAAACGGTCCGCGATGATTGTCCAGATCGTCACTAACTCGCTTTAACTGTTGAACAAAAAGGGAATCGAGAAACTCCCGCTCGTAGTGCCAAAATTGGGTGCTATACCAGGCAAAAGCGGGAGTTGCTCCCAATAACCAACCCGACCAAAAATAGGCAGACGTTAATAACCGGGGGGTATCCCAGAGCAGAAAAATAAAGCCGATACCCGCCAATAATAGCCCCATAATACCCTTAGTCAGACAAAGGAGGGCAAATCCTAACCCCGCCCCCACAGACCAGCGTAAATCGCGTCGTGAGCGCAGTAAACCAACAAACATCAGCATTTCAAAACACAATACCGCTCCATCCAACATGGCTAAACGGCCATGGCGCACCACCGGCAAAAGAGTTAAATAGATCAAGGCCGACAGTAAAGCTGGCAAACGAGCGGGAAAAATTTCTCGACCGAGAAGATAGAGAAGCGGCACCGATAAAGCTGTAAAAAAAGCGGGAATTAGTCTAGTATTGGCCTCATTGATGCCCCAAAAATGGTAGGTTAGACCAATTAAACTGTGAATCAACGGCGGTTTATTCAGGTAGGGATCACCCCAAAGACTAGGAAATAACCAGCGCAATTGTTCCAGGGGGGTTTGGCTAATTTCCTTGGCTACCTGAGCGATTGTTGCCTCATCCCAATCCCGCAAGGGTAAATTACCTAATCCCACTAGATAGATAATTAAGGCCGCTATTAATAATCCCAGTAAACACAGAAATTCTTTAAAATTTTCTCTCTGACGCAATTTATAACTAGAATATCCCCAAGTAAATTTTTGACGGTTCATAAGCTAGGTCAGTTATCAGTAAACAGTAAACAGTAATCAGTAAACAGTAATCAGTAATCAGTAATCAGTAAGGCTCTCCTAGACTGGTTATAGCAAATTAGTAGTTTCAATGAGCCTAATCCCTTAAATAGCCTAGAATCCAACCAAGCAAAAAGCTTTGATTATTTTGGTTCTTCGGTTTGTGTGCTGCGATTTTTGCCAATTGTTTTCAATCTAGAACGAGCTAATCAATTAAGTCCCTTGCCAGATAAGGATTTAGCCGATTTCTGCCCCCTGATCGAACCATACCAAGTAACGAAGAACCATTATTTTCTGCTAAAATATCATAACTACTCTAGAAGATCCTTAAAACTCAAATCTGATAACTGATAACTGATAACTGATAACTGATAACTGATAACTGATAACTGATAACTGATAACTGATAACTGATAACTGATAACTGATAACTGATTATGTATTGGTATAATGGCGAATTAATCGAGAATGAGCGAATCAGTCTGGGTATTGATGATATTGGGCTGCTTTATGGAGCCACACTCTTTACTACCCTGCGTATCTATCAACAAAGCTTAGATCATCCCCTGACCCATTGGCAAGAACATATCAAACGTCTGCACTCTAGTTTACAAGTTTTCCAATGGTCTGATCCCGATTGGCAGCGAATTCGCCAAGGAGCCGAAAAATTATCCCGATTCTATCCTGTCCTGAGAATCACAATTTTTCCCGATGGTAGGGAGTGGATTAAAGGCAGATTTTTACCCGAAGATTTAAACCTTAGACAAGAGCGGGGAATTATTGGGTGGGTAGTGGATAATCCCGCTTGGCAACGCGTTTTAGGAGAGCATAAAACTGGTAATTATTTAACTCCTTGGTTAGCGTCACAAACTGCTCAAAAAAAAGGAGCAAAAGAGGCGATATTAGTCGATCGATTGGGGAATTGGTTAGAAACTAGCACGGGTAATTTATGGGGATGGAAAGATAATTGCTGGTACAGTCCCCTGCTGACTGCTGATATTTTACCCGGAATCGGGCGCTCGGCTTTGATCGGCTGGTTAAAAAAACAAAATATTTCCCTGCAAGAAAATCTCTGGACCCCGGAATTTGTCGGGACTTTACAGGCGATCGCCTATAGTAATTCCTTGGTAGAAATTATCCCTTTTAATTCTATTCTTGGCTCGGATATAGAGATAAATACAGCTATTTATAGAGAAATTTTACCAGATTTACAGCAATATTTTTTTAGTCAATTTGAGAATAAATAAGGGTGTGTACTAGAGGCTAACACACCCAAAATCCAGAAATAATGCCGCTCAAGCTTTAAAATTCTCGCTCGGAATTAGCCTCACTATCGCGCTTAGAACCGAGTAAATCTAATTGATCGACGAGAATCACCGGTTTAGAGCGAGCTAATCCCGTGTTTTTATCATTCCAGGTATCCATTTTTAAAGAACCCTTAATCCCGATTAAACCGCCTTTTTTCACATAATTAGCGGCCACTTCCGCCGTTTTACCCCAAATTTCCAGATCGAACCAATCTGGCTGATCGCTATTTTTCGAGCGACGATTAACCGCTAAAGTTAAAGTACATAAAACCTTACCCGACTCGAAATACTTGGTTTCTGGGTCTCTCCCCGCTCGTCCCACCAAATGAACCAGATTTACACTCATGGTCTTAAATCCTCAATTTAGTACAATAGTATGTTCATTTTAGCCTGAAACCTTAGCCTTGACCGGTGACTAGGGAGAAAATTAGGCCAAAGACCTGGGTAAATCTGGAGAGAAAGAAGCGATAATTAACTAGACTTGAGAAACAAAACCTAATAAAATCCAAGTCGATTCGATCGAAAGTCTAGCTATAGCAACGTTTTATTGATCAGAACAGGAGTGAAAACAAGTGGGTTTTTTTAGAGGACTAGGTTTATCAAGGGACATAGGTATAGACTTGGGTACAGCAAACACCCTCGTCTATGTATCAGGGAAAGGTATCGTTTTAGAGGAACCATCGGTAGTAGCGATCGATCAAGATCGTAACCCAGTCGCTGTCGGGGAGGAGGCCAAAAAAATGCTCGGTCGCACTCCGGGCCATGTCACCGCTATGCGACCCCTGCGCGATGGGGTAATCGCCGATTTTTACAGTTGCGAGATCATGTTAGCGGAATTCATCAAACGAGCGCTCGATGGCACGATTGGCAATCCCCGCATGGTAATCGGTGTTCCTAGTGGGATTACTGGAGTAGAAAGACGCGCGGTGGTGGATGCGGCCAAAAATGCCGGCTCGCGAGAAGTGGGGTTAATTGATGAACCGATTGCGGCAGCCTTGGGTGCTGGTTTACCCGTCTCGGAAGCGACGGGAAATATGATCATCGATATCGGTGGTGGCACTACGGAAGTGGCGATTCTCAGTCTTGATGGGACCGTGATCAGCGAATCGGTGCGCGTCGCTGGGGATGAACTGACGGACTCAATTATCGCCTATCTGAAAAAAGTCCATAACCTGATTATCGGGGAACGTACAGCCGAAGATATTAAAATTCGCCTTGGTTCAGCTTATCCCTCCCCCGAAGATGAATTTCCTCCTCTGGAAGTGCGGGGATTGCATCTCATGTCCGGTTTACCCCGCACCGTGACCATCAAAGCGGAAGAAGTGCGGGAAAGTATGGATGAGCCACTTTCCGTGATCGTTGATGCGATCAAACGTACCCTAGAAAAAACTCCCCCCGAATTAGCTGCCGATATTATCGATCGCGGGATCATGTTAGCGGGAGGAGGTGCTTTATTACGGGGACTTGATCGTCTAGTCAGTCACGAAACCGGTATCGTTACCCATGTCGCTGAAGATCCCCTGCGCTGTGTGGTCAAAGGCACGGGAGAAGTGTTAAAAAATCAGAAACTCTTTGAGCGGATCGTTAATGAAACAACTCGCAATGTCTAAAGGTCACTAGGCTAGGTTAGCGGCAAAATTCACGGATTCTCACTCTACACAGTCAAGAGGTTTAAAATCGCTCATGTATTCAGCACGACGAAAATGGACACAGCAGAGATGGCGACTTTTGCTGCTCGCTGCCGCTTTTGGGGGAGCTTGGTACATTCGCACCTATCAAAGTGGGGCGATTTTAGAATTGTATGGTTTATTAACTCGTCCTTTTCAGGGAGAGGAAACTAATCTGCAAGAGCAACTTCTTGCCGATCAACGGGTGCGAGAATTACAAAATCGTTTAAGTGAAGTCGAATATCAAAATCAACAATTAAAAAAACAGCTTGGTTATTATCAAACCCAGAAAAAACCCCTGATTTCTGCTCCAATTATTGGCCGCAGCGCCGATGATTGGTGGCAACAGGTGATTATCGGTCGGGGTAGCGCCGATGGTGTGCCAGTGGGTGCTTCGGTGACGGGAATTGGTGGTTTAGTGGGACGGATTACGGAAGTTACCCCCCACACCAGCAAAGTTCTATTGGTCAGTAATTCCCAAAGTCGCATCGGAGCAACGGTGAATCGTAGTCGGGCCATGGGTTTAATTCAAGGTCAGAATTCCCAAGTCGCCACCCTGCGCTTTTTTGAAAAAGCTCCCGATGTCAAACCGGGAGATGTGGTGACAACTTCGGCTTTTAGTAGTCTTTTTTCGCCGGGGTTGCCCATCGGTCGTATAATTTCCCTTAATTTACAGGAAAATCCCGCCCCCACCGCCAAAATTGAATTTACCGCCACCGTGGACAATCTCGAATGGGTGTTCGTTCACCCGCAGCCCCAGCAGTGAGAGGGGGAATTATGCTGAAATTAAGCCGTTTATCAGCCCGTTCTCGTTTTATACTGAATATTTTAGTCACTATCGCTTCGCTGCTTCTCTGTGCTTTTCTTTCCTTAATGCGGCTACCCGGGATGGAGATTTTAGGCATCGCTCCCAATTGGTTACTGATTTGGTTGGTTAGTTGGAGTCTCAATCGCTCTTGTCTCGATAGTGTGGTGGCCGGATTAGCGATCGGCGCTATTCAAGATAGTCTTACCTCTAATTATCCTTCCCATATCATGGTTTTTGGTCTCATCGGCTTCCTCACTTCCCGTTTACACCGACAACGTTATGTTAAAGAAGAATTGATCGCCGTGGTCTTAATTGTCTTTGTTATGACTTTAATCACTGATGGTGCGATCGCTTTTCAATACTATCTACAAGGAGGCAAAAATCTCGCTGATCTTTGGCTTGATTATCAACGCATTGGCCTCACTTCTGCTCTGCTTAGTAGTCTCTGGACTCCCCTCCTCTATTATCCTCTCCAGCAATGGTGGCGACAATTTAGCGATCTTTAAGGAGTCAGCTTTTTCAGTTATCAGTGAGCAGTGATCAGATTTGAGTTTTCAGTTCACTGATTACTGATTACTGATAACTGTTCACTGATTACTCACCCTCACCCGCTCAACTAACATGAAATACAAACAAAAACTTAGTCAATTTTTCCATAATCTCGCTAATAAATTAGAGAATTCCGAGCAACCCCCTAAAGTCGATCCTATTGACTCCAAATCTGCGCCAGTTGCCGGGGAAAAGACAGCAGAAGACGCTTCTGATAAAAAAAAGGTTAATTTAGTCTCCCAAACCAGTAGCAAGGCTCTAGAGACATTAAAACCCTTAAAGAACAAATTTACTACCCTGATTGATAATTCCCCCTTACCGCAATGGCGACAACATCCCCGCTTTGGCTTGTACTTGGGATTGGGATTAGGCGTAACTGGGGGCATTTTAGGGGTAGGTTGGGGCATTTATCGCCTTGAAAGCTCTTTACCGCAAAATATCGCCGATATACAAACATATACTCGTCCCGGCACCCTAACCATTCAAGCCGCTAATGGGGAAATCCTCAAGCAAAATGGCCCAAGTACCTACGAAACCGTGAAAATTGCTCAAGTTCCCCCACTGGTACAGGAGGCCTTTATCGCTAGTGAAGACCGCCGTTTTCGCCAACACGGGGGAGTTGATGGCCAGGGTATTGCTCGCGCTCTCTTTTCTAACCTGAGAGCCGGGGGAGTGGTGGAAGGAGGCAGCACCATCACCCAACAATTGGCCCGAATTGTCTTTTTATCCCAAGAAAGGAGTTTTGATCGCAAATTACGGGAAATGCGTATCGCTCAGAAAATAGAAGATAAATATACAAAAGACCAGATTTTAGAGCGTTATTTCCACCTAGTTTATCTCGGTTCCGGGGCCTACGGTCTGGCCGATGCCGCTTGGTTATATTTCAGTAAACCCGTCGATAAATTAACTCTAGCCGAAGCTGCCACCCTTGCCGGCATTGTTCCCGCTCCTAGTCTCTATTCTCCCCTTGAAAACCCTAAATCTGCCCTAGAACGGCGTAATATCGTCCTCAAAACTATGGCCGAGGTGGGATTTATTACTGCTGCTCAAGCCGAACAAGCGATCGCATCTCCCCTAGGCCTTAAAACCAGTCCCCTAAAACGTCTGCAACGGCAAGCGGCCTATTTTACCGATTATGTGGAAAAAGAACTGCCGCAACTGGTTCCCGCTAAAACCCTAGAAGCGGGAGGATTGGTGGTAAAAACTACCCTTAATCCTCGTTGGCAAAGCGAAGCGGAGGAAGTGGTAGAAAGAGCGGTTTCTCGTTATGGCCAGTGGCAGAACTTCCAACAGGCGGCTTTAGTGGCAATTGACCCCAAAAATGGGCAAATTAAGGCTATGGTCGGGGGAATTGACCACGATAAGAATCAATTCAATCGGGTGACACAGGCAAAACGTCAGCCGGGATCTACTTTTAAACCTTTTGTCTATGCGGCGGCGATTGCGGCGGGGAAATCCCCCTATTCTAGTTATAAAGATGCTCAGTATGTAGTGGATGGTTATAAACCGGAAAACTACGGTGATAGGTATAGCGGCCGCGCGGTGTCCATGCGCGATGCTTTGACTTCTTCCCTGAATGTGGTGGCAGTTCAGGTGTTAGTGGCCGTCGGTTGGAATCCGGTGATTAAATTAGCTCAAGATATGGGGATCCAGTCGAAACTTTTACCCACTTATTCTTTGGCTTTGGGTGCTTCGGAAGTCAATCTTTTAGAATTGACCAGCGCCTACGGGACTTTTGCTAATAATGGTGTGCATCAACCAGTTTACGGTATTAATCAGGTACTCGATCGCAATGGTAAAGTAATTTATCAAGCCAATTTTAAACCGAAAACTGCTCTGAATAAAAACACGGCAGCGACGATGACTTGGATGCTACAGAATGTGGTTAATTCGGGAACGGGAACCCCCGCACAAATTGGTCGTCCGGTGGCAGGAAAAACTGGTACTTCTGATAAAGCTCGCGACCTTTGGTTTGTCGGTTATATTCCCCAATTAGTCACGGGAATTTGGCTCGGTAATGACAATAATAAACCCACCAATGGAGCCAGTACCATGTCCGCTTGGATGTGGCGACAATTTATGTTAGAAGCAATTAAGGATATTCCCTATCAAGGTTTCCCTGAACCGAATTTAGGCAAACGTCCGGTGACATTAAAAGCGGAACCCATTAAACCCCGACGTACCTACTTTACCCAAACTACTAACAATCGTTTAGCCAGCAGCGATGAGGGTTCCCCCACCGAAAGACCTATCCGCAGACGGCGACGGGTTCGGGTAAGTCGTGTGCAAACTATCGTTCGTTCTAATACTAGCGAACCCAGCCAACGCCGTTCTAGTCGTCGGCGTACTAGAGTCGCTCCTACCAGCGCCGCCGCTCCTAGTCCTCAAAATACGGCCCCCGCAGCAGCCGAACCGATTACCGTTCCCGTCAATGTGGCGGCTCCCGAAACTCGTTCGGTTCCCCTAGAGGTAACTTCTCCCCCCGATGTGGCTCCTCCTGCACCCCCGGCAGAAAGACGCTGAATCGGCACGACAACCCTCGCAGGATTTGCGGGGGTTTTCTTTCCCAAACTGCTCGGTAAAATAGACAGCTTGTAAAAATCAACAATTGTTGTTAGGGTTAGGGGCCAGTAGCCAGTAGTCAGGAGAATTAAGAATAAGTAAGTAGTCGTGCAAAATTAATTTCCTAGTCGAGACAGGAGACGGGAGACAGGAGACAGGAGACACCTATTAGGGATCGGATTTGAGTTTTCAGTTCACTGTTTCCTCACACCAGAAGTCTCACGGAGTAGTGGCTTAGATGTGTAATTAATTGTGCTTAGATACTTACTAAATCCGTTGAGTATAGGCTACATATCAGGAGAGGCACTCCTGCAAGTGCAGTGACTCTTAAATTATTACAGATGCGTCAGCGGCTGCGTGTAAGCATCCCACCGAAAAACTAATGCGCGGGGGGTTTGGGGGCGGCGCCACGCCCCCAACGGGGGGTTTGGGGGGTAGAACCCCCCAAAGGCTTGGATTGAGTGATAAAATCG
>NZ_SFBO01000015.1:0-14719 GCF_007095705.1 Microcystis sp. Msp_OC_L_20101000_S702 | reverse complement strand
GCTTACCTCCACCTTAATTCCTTCTTTCAAAACTATACCTATCAATCGTTTCCCCTTTTTTTAAGTTTCTTCTCTTTTTGTTAAGAAAGATCTGACTAATGGATAGCTTATTAAGGGGGATCCCCCCGCCTATCGGCACCCCCCTTATCAAGGGGGGCAGGGGGGATCGAACCTAAAATCCATTTTTAATTTAATTATAACCAGCTACTTTAGCCAATTTGTCCGTTCAAACATTGTCATTAGTTAGACCCTGTTGCAACGTTTGTCCCTCTATTTTAATCTAGGCTTTCAGCTTTGCTGTCAGTGGGGAATAATGCTCACCCTATGTGCCTAAAAATATTAAGAGATGTAACTATTTATGCCTAACCTAGAAAGTGATTACTCAACAGGGGTGAGATCAGGATAGTCTAGATCGAGCAGTCCGATAGATGTTTAGTTAAATTCCTACTTCAGATATGTCCGTTTCTAGTCCTCCTCGTTCCCTGCGTATCGGTTCGCGTAAAAGTCAGTTAGCCCTAGTACAAACCTATTGGGTACAGGCAGAATTGAGTAAACACCACCCCCATCGACAGTTTGAGGTGGAGACGATGAGTACCCAAGGCGATAAAATTCTCGATGTGGCCCTGGCGAAAATCGGTGATAAGGGTTTATTTACCAAAGAATTAGAAGTGGGAATGTTGGATAGATCGATCGATCTTGCCGTCCATTCTCTCAAGGATCTGCCCACTAATTTGCCCGAAGGCTTAATCTTGGGTTGCGTCACGGAAAGAGTGAATCCGGCCGATGCTTTGGTGGTAAATAGCCAAAACCAAGACTATCAATTAGACACTTTACCGGAAGGTGCGGTGGTGGGGACTTCTTCCCTGCGGCGATTAGCCCAGTTGCGTTACCATTATCCCCATCTGACTTTTAAAGATGTGCGCGGCAATGTTAACACCCGTCTGGCAAAACTGGACGCGGGAGAATACGACGCGATTATTCTGGCAGTAGCGGGATTGGAAAGGTTAGGATTAGGCGATCGAGTTCATCAGGTTATTCCGGCGGAGATTTCTCTCCATGCGGTGGGACAGGGGGCTTTAGGGATAGAATGCCGCGATGCTGATCCGGAGGTTTTGGAAGTCCTAAAAGTGTTGGAACACGCCCCTAGCCGCGATAGATGCTATGCTGAACGAGCTTTTTTACGCGAGTTGGAGGGGGGTTGTCAAGTTCCCATCGGAGTAAATACGGCGATCGAGGATGGTATCCTAACTTTAACGGGTATGGTGGCCAGTCTCGACGGTAAGCGCCTGATTAAGGACTCGGTTAGCGGTGATCCTAGCCATGGGGAAGTCTTAGGACGAGATTTAGCCCATAAAGTGCGCGAGGCTGGTGCTGGGGAGATTTTAGCCGAGATTTTCGCTGAAGTGGGCCGATAATCGGTGATCAGTCTTAAGTGGGGTTGGCTGAATCAATCTAACACACCCAACCCCTAACTCCCTATTTCCCCCGATGGGGTTGATTGTAGGGAAGTTTAGCCAGAAGCATAGCTAAAGCACAGGTATTACTTCGTCTGGCAGTTCGCAGGAGTTTCTCCTCTTGATGAAGTCGGAAAGCCTCTTCATCATGTAGCAGTTCTTGTCGCCGCTCAAGATTGGTTTCATCATCCTGATCGTGATTCATTCTTAGACCTCAGAGTCAATATTTTTCTGATTTAAATAAATTCTCCAATCAGTGGCGGGTACAAGCCACCACTGATTGTTCCCTCCGACCTACTCCCTTTCAACTTCTGCCTCCTTTTTAGGATTGCTATCCTTTAACTCTATTGATCGAGAGAAAACGGGCTTGCGAGTTTTCAAGTTAAAGCGGAATCCTTGAGGTAAGATGTGCAACCTGACTCCACACACTGCCATCGCTTCATCTTTGAGCAGTTCGTCTAAATTATCATAAGTTGCTTCTGATTCATCGACAACTGTTACAGCCCCACGCCCCACCACTTTAAATTCGTCACCGTCCACAATTACTGCTGTATCTTCGTCAATGCCAAAGCCTAAGTTAGCTGGCTGCTGTAAGAGAGCGGAAATCAGGCGACCTAGCCGTCCGCGCTGGGCAAAATGCTGATCGATCACCACTGAGTGCAGAAATCCCATTCCCGGACCCATCTCTATCGCGTCCATGCGTGGGTTGGTTTCCGAGTCTCCTTCAATAATCATAAGATCGGGCATGATGGCAGCACCGGCACTTGTCCCACCGATCACCATTCCCTCCCGATTGCGTTGGTGAAGTAAGGTATCTAGCTGAGTTCCCTTGATTTGTTCAATGATTAGGGCTTGATCTCCCCCGGTAAAAAACGCTCCTGTGGCTTCCTCAATGATTTTCAGGTTTTCTGGATCGTCGGCATCTTCCCTGTGAATGGTATCGAGGACACATACATCCTCGACACCGAGTCGCTCAAACACTCGGGTATAGGCTTCTCCAGCCGAACGAGGCTCACTTGTTGCCGCCGTTAACACGGCAATTTTAGCTTTAGTCCCGCCAGCACAGCGAACAAACTCTCGCAAGATTTGACAATCTCCTTCTTTGTCTTCTGCTCCACCAATGATGATTAATTGCCCTCGCTCTTTTGTGGATTCCATACAAAAACTCCTTGAATAACTAAACAGCACAACAACATAAAATTAAATTATAATCGAGAATTTGGGTTGAAAACCCCGTCCTTTGAGGACGGCTTTAAGCTACAATGGAAAAAGCGATAACCAAGCTAAAAACTGAACCTTGACCACAGATAGTAGGGGGTTTCGTTCAGAAAAGAAGTCAAATTCGGCCTTGAACGAGTAAAACTTTCTAGGAAATAAGGTTGAACATGAGATTTTTTCGACTTGTTCAAAGTGGCCGTCCGGCATTCGGACAATCAAAACGGACGTGGGGGAAAGCGTAAGACTACCGCTAAGGTAGCAGTATCCTGTGAAGCGTCAACCCCATTCAACGACCATCCTAAAAAGGTGGCGTGGTGAGGAATCACCGTTCCTTTTAGGACGGTGATTCCTAGACCTCACGATCTAGGTTTCTGCTTCTTAGCAGTTGCCTTCACAGACTTACTCTGTTCGGGTCTTACACTCGCGACCCGGACTGATACCGCAAGCCCTGCGGCCAAAAAATCGCTGACTCTAGAGATTAATGACACCATCTGTTATAATAAGGTTAGCGATCACTATACAGCCAACTCTACGGAATCGCTCTACTCCAGATACAGTCAACGGTACAGCCATTTTCAAGGGGAAAATGTACCCAGTAGCGTCTTTTCAATTTTTTCCGAGAAGCCCCATGCAGTCGGGGTTTTGTTGATTTTTTAGTATTTCTGTATGGGGGAAGTCCAAGTATCACCGTCGAGTCAAGAGGCAAAAATACAAATAAAGCGAGAACTGTCGCCCTTGCAGTTCCCGCTCTATTATTGTTGTATTGTTGGAGTATCTAACCCCCGAATATTGAGTTAAATTAGTACAAATCTTCTTCTTTGTGGGTGACGATCACACAGTCAGAAGTAGGATAGGCAACACAGGTGAGGACATAACCCGCTTTAATTTGATCGTCATCTAAGAAGGATTGCTCGGATTGATCAACGCTACCGGATTCGATTTGACCAGCGCAAGCAGAACAAGCACCAGCACGGCAAGAAAAGGGTAAATCTAATCCTTCTTTTTCCGCTATCTCGAGAATATATTCATTATCGGGAACATCAATTTCATAATCGCCATCGGGTGTTTTCAGGGTGACTTTATAAGTGGTTGTCTTTGTTTTCTTTGCCATAGGTTGTTCCTCAGTCTCAAAATGCCTTTTCTCCCCGTTTAGACTGAACGGGTCGAATGAGTTTCCTTTTTGATACTACGCGAAAATTTACCCAGCTTAACTTAGCATTAGTAATGACAGCCTTAAATAAACTTAAAATAATATTTACTTATCACTTTAGCCGATTAGCTGTTTAATTAAAAGTTGATACAATAGCCTAGTCTCATAAAATAAAAGTCTGCATAGCCTATCCTTCCCTAATGCCTTAAAAAGGGTTGATTCGGAGAAATAGTGCCAAGAGCGTCAGCAGACAACTGAGAACGCACCAAACCGAAGAAAATCTAGTAGAAATGATTTGGCTACAGTTAACAAGTCTTTTGAGCAGATTTTAGGGGATGGCGAAAAGTTTTCTTGTGGTTAAACGACTGTTCGAGTTTTTTGTAAATTTCAATTATTGAATTTTCCTAACCTTAAAAAATACGATACCTTTTCACATTTTATTTAAGGATGCTATAGCTAACAAAGTTAATCCGAATGGGGATTGGAAATTGTACTCGTCACTATTTAAATTGTCATCGTCATGATCTAATCAGTTAAGAGATTTAGCAAAATTTCCGGGGGTCAGTTTTAGTAACTGCATAATGATATATTGTCTTAAGCGATCGCGGCTTTGAGCCGGTGCATTAACAAACAAACTATAATCCGGTGGACAGCATTTCTGATAATTTACACTGCCTAGGGAAAATTTTAGTACAAATGCTCGAACTTACCACTCTGGTACTCATTGAGATAGTCAACAGCTGATCGCAGCCAATTCTTTTTTACCATATTTAGCTACACTTTGCTTCCCATAGGGATTGTAGGCTTCCTTGTCACCCCGTCAGAGTTAAGAGCAAAACAGAGACAGAAGCGAAGCTCAACCCGATGATTAGCTAATGGTATCCATAAACATCTTCAATGCTGCTTTTGAGAAGGAGAGGGGTTGCTAAAGCCTCTATAATAAGTAGCCATAGAGATGCCGACAACTTCCCCTGTCGATAGCGAATAAGGAGAAAAAAAACCCAGTGTTTGTCCTCAAAGGTTACGAGTATTTTCTAGGATTTCTGCTCGCTTGCAGTTTAGTACCAATCCTATCCCTAACGGCCTCCAAAGTCCTGCGGCCTAGTGGTGGCGGTCCGGAAAGACGCACCACCTATGAATCGGGGATGGAACCGATCGGCGGTGCTTGGATTCAGTTTAACATTCGTTATTATATGTTTGCCCTCGTTTTCGTGGTTTTTGACGTGGAAACCGTCTTTCTCTACCCTTGGGCAGTAGCTTTCAATCAATTGGGCCTATTAGCTTTTGTAGAAGCATTGATCTTTATTGCTATCCTTGTGGTTGCTCTCGTCTATGCTTGGCGGAAAGGAGCCTTAGAATGGTCATAATGGCCATAATTTTCCTGATTTTTGACTTTTGATGAGAGGATAACCCGATGAGTCCCAACCCTACCAGCGAATTTAAGCAAATTATCGAACAACAAAGCGAAAAAATCCTCAATCCCATCGAACGCACGAAAGTTACCCAGGATTTATCGGAAAATGTCATACTTACCACCGTTGATGACCTGTATAACTGGGCGCGTTTGTCAAGTCTTTGGCCGATGCTATACGGTACAGCTTGCTGTTTTATCGAGTTCGCGGCCTTGATTGGTTCCCGTTTTGATTTCGATCGCTTTGGTTTAGTTCCCCGTTCTAGTCCCCGGCAAGCCGATTTAATCATCACTGCCGGTACAGTTACCATGAAAATGGCCCCCGCTTTGGTGCGTCTGTACGAAGAAATGCCAGAACCTAAATACGTTATCGCCATGGGTGCCTGTACGATTACGGGAGGAATGTTCAGCAGTGACTCCACTACCGCAGTCAGAGGGGTAGATAAACTTATCCCCGTGGATGTCTATATACCCGGTTGTCCCCCCCGTCCGGAAGCGATTATCGACGCGATTATTAAACTGCGGAAAAAAGTCGCTAACGAATCTATTCAAGAACGCGGGACTGTTCTCCAGCAAACCAATCGTTATTACAGCACCACCCACAAAATGCAGGCCACGGAACCGATTCTGACCGGTAAATATCTGCAATCGGCCACCCGTCAAGCACCTCCGAAAGAGTTACTAGAAGCCACTGGTATGCCTGTTCCCCCCGCTCTCTTGACCACGAAACAAAAGGAAGAAATCTAAATGACTGAAGAAACCACAGCTATTGTGCAAGCTGGCCCCACTTCGATTTGGTTAAGCGAAAATGGTTTTGATCATCAAGCTTTAGAAGCTGACCATAGTGGTGTGGAATTGATTAAAGTAGAAGCAGAATTTTTAATTCCCCTGGCCACTGCTTTATTCGCTTATGGCTTTAATTATCTCCAATGTCAGGGTGCTTACGATTTGGGACCGGGTAAAGAATTAGTTAGTTTCTATCATCTGGTCAAAGTAACCGATAATGTCGATAGTCCCGTGGAAGTGCGCTTAAAAGTCTTTCTTCCTAGAGATAATCCCCGGGTTGCTTCGGTTTACTGGATTTGGAAAGCTGCTGACTGGCAAGAACGAGAAAGTTATGATATGTTCGGCATTATTTATGAAGGACATCCCCACCTGAAACGGATTTTAATGCCAGAAGATTGGGTAGGTTGGCCTCTACGCAAAGATTACGTTTCTCCCGAATTCTACGAACTACAGGACGCTTACTAAGTCGAGAATTTAATCACTAATTAGGTTATGGATCCTATGGGGTTGGAAGATATTTCTAGCCCGATTTTTTTTTGATACTAAATCCGTTGAGTATAAGTAGATAGATATTAAAAACGATCAGTTCCCCCCTTATCAAGGGGGGCAGGGGGGATCAAAGACAAAATCTATCTTCAATTTAATTATAACCAGCTACTTAGGCTACATATCAGGACAGGCACTCATGCAAAACGGAGAATAAATAATCAGTTTTTAATAACAGGATTTAGTATTACTTAGCCGAGAAAATCCTCGATCGCCTGTGCTGTCTCTTCCGGTGCCTCTTCCGGTAAAAAATGACCACTGGCGATCGCCTGTCCCGTCACTTGATTAGCTCGCTGCTGCCAAAGAGCGATCACATCGTATTGACGTGCAATAAAACCTTTTTTTCCCCAAAGAACCAAGAGGGGAGAGGAAATTTTCCGGTCTAAATCCTGACGATCATGCTCTAAATCGATGGTAGCGGCGGCCCGATAATCGGCACAGGTGGCGGTTATCGTCCTTAAATCTCGAAAACAACGCCGATATTCCCCCAAAGCTTCCTCTGTAAAAGCGCTAAAATCTCGCCCCCAACTTTGCAAGCAATGGTGCAGATAATAATCGGGATTAGCAGCGATCAGGGTTTCGGGAAAAGGGGAAGGCTGAATCAAGAAAAACCAATGATAGTAGGCAGTGGCAAAAGTTTGATCAGTAGCCTCGTACATCGCCAGCGTTGGGGCTATATCGAGTAAAACGATTTTTTTGACCTTTTCTGGAAAATCAAGGGCAATACGGTGGGAAACTCGCGCCCCTCGATCATGGCCGATCAGATAAAACTCCTGATAACCCAATTTTTCCATCAGCAACACCTGATCGAGGGCCATCACCCGCTTGCAATAATTGCTAGAATCCTCTAGGGGTAAGGGTTTATCGCTATCCCCGTAGCCGCGCAGATCCGTGGCGATCACCGTAAAATTAGCCGCTAATCGGGGGGCGATTTTATGCCACATTTGATGGGTTTGGGGATAACCATGGAGCAAAAGCAGCGGAAAACCACACCCACCTTTGACACCATTGATAGTAATGCCATTAACTTCTAGCTGAAATTTCCGAAAATTTGTCATCATTTTTGCTTCCTGTCACCTTAGGGGGAGATAATTGCATCATCTGGCAAAAGTGACCCAATCAGTAAAGTTTTTTCACTATAGCTCCTCAAGCCGCTGCTTTTTTGGTAGATTAAAACCATTGGGTTGTTCAAAAATCAACGAGTTAAGCAGTTAGGTGTTAAAAACTGTCAGATCCCCCCGCCTATCGGCACCCCCCTTAATAAGGGGGGCAGGGGGGATCGAACCCAAAATCTATCTTCAATTTAATTATAACCAGCTACTTAAGCAGTAATTTGATTATGATCTCGATTATCTATTCCGATGAATTTCTCGATCACGATACAGGTATTTACCATCCCGAAAAAGCGGCGCGTTTAACGGCAATTGTCGAGGCTTTAAAACAAACAGAATGGCAGTCAAAACTAACATGGCATTTACCCACACCGATCGAAATTCGCGACGAAGTAATCCCTTTGATTAAACAAGTTCATAATCAAGATTATGTTGATAGATTGCGGCGAATTTGTCAACGGGGTGGGGGAAGATTGGATGCAGATACTCCCGTTTCTGCCCGTAGTTACGATGTGGCGTTACTAGCGGTTAGTGGCTGGTTAGATGGAGTCGATCGAGTTTTATCCACTGGCGATCCTGCCTTTATTTTAGCCCGTCCACCCGGACATCATGCCACTTCTAATTATGGCATGGGTTTCTGTCTGTTTTCTAATGCTGCTATTGCCGCCTATTATGCTTTAGAAAACAAAAGAGTGCAAAAAGTAGCGATTCTCGATTGGGACGTACATCATGGCAATGGCACCCAGGATATAGTCGAAAATCATCCCCAGATTGCCTATTGTTCCCTCCATCAATTCCCGTTTTATCCCGGCACGGGAGAAGCGCGAGAAAAAGGTGAGTTTAATAATGTTTTGAATATTCCCTTATCGGCGGGAAGTACGATTAAAGATTATCAAGAACATTTTGAGGGGCAAGTCATACCTTTTTTGAAAGATTTTCAACCGGATTTAGTGATTGTTAGTGCTGGATATGATGCCAATCAAGCGGATCCTCTGGCGGGAATTTGTTTACACCCACAGGATTATGGAATTTTAACCAAATACCTCTTAACTCTCAATAAACCGCTACTTTTCGGCTTAGAAGGCGGTTATGATTTAGAAACTTTAGCGGCTTCCGTCGTCGCCACCTTAGAAGCTTTGCTCTGATCCTATTCCGGGTAATCGTTACATTTCTTTAAAAAGATTGGTAACAAAGTGATCTAATGCGGTAAGGTAAACGATCGATAGAAAAAAACCCTTGACCTAGTTGCCTTTTAAGATTATGAACTCCCTTGCGCCCCACCTAAAAGCCAAAGCCCTCAAACCCAATAGTCGTCGTCCTGCCAAAGAATTGTGTAGCGAGTGCGGACTTTGTGACACTTATTACATTCACTATGTTAAAGAAGCTTGTGCTTTTCTTAATCAACAAATCGCCGATTTAGAAGCAGCAGCACACGGCAAAAGTCGCGACTTAAATCAGGAAAATGATCTCTATTTTGGTGTTCATCAAGAGATGATGGCTGCCAAGAAAAAACAAGCTATTCCAGGGGCGCAATGGACAGGAATCGTCAGCACAATTGCCTGTCAAATGCTCGATCGTGGTTTAGTAGAAGGGGTGGTTTGTGTGCAGAATACCGCCGAGGATCGCTTTCAACCGCAGCCGATTCTCGCCCGTACCACGGAAGAAATTCTCGCCGCTAAAGTCAATAAACCGACTCTTTCTCCCAATTTATCAGTCCTAGAAGAAATTGAAAAATCGGGCATGAAACGGTTATTAGTTATCGGAGTTGGTTGTCAAATTCAAGCCCTAAGAGCAGTAGAAAAAAAATTAGGCTTAGAAAAGTTATATGTCTTAGGAACTCCCTGCGTCGATAATGTCACCCGCTCAGGACTACAAAAGTTTTTAGAAACTACCAGTCGTTCCCCAGAAACTGTGGTTCATTACGAATTTATGCAGGATTTTCGTGTACACTTTAAACACGAAGACGGCTCCATCGAAATGGTTCCCTTTTTTGGCTTAAAGACTAATAAGTTAAAAGATGTTTTTGCCCCTTCCTGTATGACTTGTTTTGATTATGTTAACTCCCTTGCTGATTTAGTTGTGGGCTATATGGGCGCACCTTTTGGCTGGCAATGGATTATGGTTCGTAATGATACGGGCAAGGAAATGTTAGAGTTAGTCAAAGATCAATTAAATACCCAAGATGTTATGTCTAGTGGTGATAGAAAACAGGCGGTACAAAATAGCATTCCTGCCTATGATAAAGGTGTAACCTTGCCGATGTGGGCGGCAAAAATGATGGGAGTAGTAATTGAAAAAATCGGGCCTAAAGGGTTAGAATATGCTCGCTTTTCTATCGATTCTCACTTTACCCGTAATTACCTTTATGTTAAACGTAATTATCCTGAAAAATTAGCGGCTCATGTTCCTGAATATGCTAAAAAGATTGTGGAACAGTATAAATTGCCCGATTAATTAGGGTATGCTGAAAAAGTAGGGGCGCAACATTCGGATAGGAAATCTACGGTTTCAGCGATAGGTTATCCCCCGAATGTTCACCCCTTCTTCGACAATCTCTTATCAGTTATCAGTTATCAGTTATCAGTTATCAGCTATCAGTGAGCAGTGGTTAATTCAATCATAGTCAATGATAGGTGATGGGTTACGACTAAATCTGGATGTTGTTAAATTTTCTCTTGACAAAAGCCTCTTGACATGATATTATATTCATAATCGAAAATCCTTGCGCCTACAGACCCTATTTTCAAGTCTCAATAATCGCCAATAAAAGCTTAGATAGCGATAATTTTTTTAAGGATTGAGAACCATGAACTATCAAAGAGAGTTTTATGTTGTCATTGAACGAGATGAGGATGGATATTATGTTGGGGAAGTTCCTCAACTTCGGGGTTGTTACAGTCAAGGGGAAACGATTGATGAATTGATGAAGAATATCAGGGAAGTGATTGAACTTTGCTTGGAAGATGACAATCCGGAAGATGTGTCGAAGTTTGTTGGAATTGAAAAGGTGTCTATCTGATGCCAAAATTACCGATATTAACCGGTGATGAAGTTATCAAAGCTTTAACGAGAATAGGGTTTCAATCTATCCGACAAAAAGGAAGTCATCTGCGCTTAAAACATGAAGATGGAAGAGTTGTCACCGTACCGGTTCATCGGGGGAAAACTGTCGGGAAAGGATTACTCCTAAAAATTTTACGCGATGCTGAACTGACACAAGAAGAATTCATTCGTCTGCTGTAATTCCCATCTTGATTTAAGCTTCATGTCCCCGTTTTTCTCGATGTTGTTAAATTTTCTCTTGACAAAAGCCTCTTGACATGATATTATATTCATAATGGAGAATCCGTGCGCCTGCAGACACTCTTTTCAAGAATTTTCAAGGTCTAGTTTATTCGCCATAATGAGTTTTAGCACGATGAATATAGATTAACTTCTGTTCATCATTAATGGTGTAAAGTATTCTATCTTGATAACTTAACCGAATTGAATAGAAACCCGTTAAATCTCCTACTAATTTTTTGCCACTATAGGGAGAAATACTCAGGGTATCTTGGATAATTGACTTCAGTTTTTTCTTAAGTTTAAGGGTTAGCTTATCAACATCTTTTTTAGCTTCTTTGGTAAATCTGACTTCATAAACCATTAATCAATGTCTCCCAAGACTTCCTCGAAAGAATAGGTTTCATTTTCATTAATTTGCTGTAGAGATAGTTGTAAGCTTTCTCTTAAATCGGGAATAGAGAGTAATTCGATAGTTTCTTGTAAACTTTCATAGTTTTTTTGGGAAATCAAAATTACAGAGTCCTCCTGATTCTCAATGGCATAAATTTTGTTATCTTCCGTAACCGATTTAACGAGACTTGGTAAATCGGTTTGAGCATCAGCGATTTTAATTTTTTTGATCATAATTAATCCTTTTTTTGATGATGAAATAATAAAAATTATTGTAGGGATTTAACAATCTCACCTAATCACAGTCCAGACAGCATCCTCCTATAATTATCCATCATTGTAGTCATCAGTGATTAATTCAATCATAGTCGATGATTAGGTGGTGCGTTACTGGACTAGGTAATAGGTGTAGGGGTAATTCATGAATTACCCTTACAATAACGTTTTTCTGGATGTTGTTAAAATTTCTCTTGACAAAGGCGACTTGACATGATACTATATTCATAATGGAAAATCCGTGCGCCTACAGACCCTCTTTTCCAAAGCATTCAAACTCTATCTTAATTCTACTTGCCAGAGTTGGGACAACATAGTTTTATATTCTCCATAATCGTTTGAGTATGGGGATGATTTTCCCCTAATCTTTCCCTGAAAATATTAATCGCTTCTAGATAGAGAGGTTCCGCTTCTGAGTACCTGTCTTGGGATTAGTACAAGTGTGCTAAATTGTTGAGGGAAGTTGCCACATGGGGATGATTGTCTCCTAGTAGTTGTTGTCTCAATTCTAATGTAACTCTATATTTTGAAATAAAATGAAAAATCCTTCTTGTGTAAAATGCTTATCGTGGGTAAGAATTTCATTTATATTCATTTGGCGCATTGTTTGCATGGATATACAATCTGTTAAGCTGTAATCTTTATCTGGACGATTTTGATATAAATCTAATCCTGATTGGAACGTCTGATGAGTTTGAGGTATAACTAAGATTTGGGGATTATTTTGTAAGCCTCTAATAACTTGTAAGGTTTTTCGTCTAACTGACATTCCATAAGCAGATAGATTGTTGAAAACTTCAATAAAGACTTCATCGGTTGTCACTATTGTTACCTGCTGGAGTTTCCTTGTCATTTCTATAGCTTTCTCATGCCAATCATCACGATTGTTAATGAGAGCAACCCAATAAAATGTGTCTGCAAAGATGGTTTTCATTGCTATGATACTATAAACTTTAGTTTCGGCTTTGCTTAGGATTTGGGAACTCCATAAAGATAATGATCATGTTGATTAGCAAGATCTATAGGCAACTTTTCTAAGTCGTCATTGTCTAATGGCATCTCTTCCAGAAGCTTTAATATTGCCTCCCCTACATTACTTTCAGATTTAGCATAACTAGCTTGTGCTGAAAGGAGGAAGTTCAAAGTTTCTTCTATTAAAGAATCCGGTGCTTGTTCAATCTCTTGCAATAGTCTCTCTTTAGTGTTCATGGTTTTATTCCTTGCTAATCAGTTATCAGTTATGGCTCTCTTGGATTTGGTGGGTAAAATGTATTCTAAGATACAGTCCTGCTGGCGAGGGAATGGAAGGAACCACAAAGGCACAAAGGACACAAAGATCGATTATGTTGTAGGTTAAGCTTATCGCACAGAGTCTGGAAGATTCCTATAATAAGTCTAAGCTGTGATTTGAATGATTGAGTGAATGCTATGATTGTGTTGTATTTGGCAAGTCTTTATCAATGATCAATTATAGTCTATCCCATAATCGCATCAATCATAGTTTAGACTCTTTACCTAATAAAGCGACGCACTAGCCACCGAGTGAGCATCCATAGCAAATAAAACGGCATCCATAGAATAACTATAGGAATAACTATAATCCACTGCCACCAAGTTAAAGAAGTGGGTTTTTGCTTTTGTCGCAGCCTTTGTAAATTATTACGACAGGTTTTTGTATTAGGATGATTGTCTCCTAAGAGTCGTTTTAACAAATCTAAAGCTTCTAGATAGAGAGGTTCTGCTTCTGTGTACCTACCTTGGGAATAGTACAATCCTGCTAAATTGTTGAGGGAATTTGCCACATGGGGATGATTGTCTCCTAAGAGTAGTTTAAACAAATCTAATGCTTCTAGATAGAGAGGTTCCGCTTCTGTGTACCTGCCTTGGGATTTGTACAAGTATGCTAAATTGTTGAGGGAAGCTGCCACATCGGGATGATTGTCTCCTAAGAGTCGTTTTCTCAAATCTAATGCTTCTAGAAAGAGAGGTTCCGCTTCTGTGTACCTGCCTTGGGAATAGTACAATCCTGCTAAATTGTTGAGGGAAGTTGCCACAGAGGGATGATTGTCTCCTAAAAGTCGTTTATCCAAATCTAAAGCTTCTAGATAGAGAGGTTCTGCTTCTGTGTACCTACCTTGGGATTTGTACAATGATGCTAAATTGTTGAGGGAAGTTGCCACATGGGGATGATTGTCTCCTAAGAGTCGTTTATACAAATCTAATGCTTCTAGATAGAGAGGTTCCGCTTCTGTGTACCTGCCTTGGGAACGGTACAATTCTGCTAAATTGTTGAGGGAAGTTGCCACATGGGGATGATTGTCTCCTAATACTTGGGTAGCAATCTTAATCGCTTCTAGAAGGAGAGGTTCCGCTTCTGTGTACCTGCCTTGGGATTGGTACAAGTATGCTAAATTGTTGAGGGATTGTGCCACATCGGGATGATTGTCTCCTAAGAGTCGTTTTCTCAAATCTAATGCTTCTAGATAGAGAGGTTCTGCTTCTGTGTACCTGCCTTGGGATTGGTACAAGTATGCTAAATTGTTGAGGGATTGTGCCACATGGGGATGATTGTCTCCTAAGAGTCGTTTTCTCAAATCTAATGCTTCTAGATAGAGAGGTTCTGCTTCTGTGTACCTGCCTTGGGAACGGTACAATTCTGCTAAATTGTTGAGGGAAGTTGCCACAGAGGGATGATTGTCTCCTAAGTGGGTTCGAGTTGCGGTTAAACAATCTTGACAGTAAGGTTCAGCAATAGCATACAATCCTTGTCCTTCATAATAACTAGCTAAACCCGTATAGGACCAAACTAAATCCTCATCAGCGATATATTGGGGATATTCCCCGACAGATGCTTGTAGATGGAGAAGGAAAGGTTTAAATTCTTCAACGATTTCTATAGTGGGATTATATGGCATTTCTGCCGATTTTTTGGCCATAATCCCACAATAACGGCGTTTTGCTGGTTCTGCGTAGGGTGATGCTTCTAACTTATCCCGAAAGTAGCGACGCAACAGGGGATGAATTTCATACCAACCATCACGATTATCCTGAACTAAACTCAGGTGAACTAAACTATCGGTTAACCATTCCT
>NZ_SFBO01000149.1:0-13629 GCF_007095705.1 Microcystis sp. Msp_OC_L_20101000_S702 | reverse complement strand
GTATCAGCAGCTGCGTGTAAGCATCCCACCGAAAAACTAATGCGCGGGGGGTTTGGGGGCGGCGCCACGCCCCCAACGGGGGGTTTGGGGGGTAGAACCCCCCAAAGGCTTGGATTGAGTGGTAAAATCGGAAGTAATGACCAATTTTAGAAGATAGTTTCCCTTTAAAAATCCCAACTCAGTAGATTTACAAAAATGGGATGTACCCCCACCCAACCCCTTTTTTCCTTTTCACTTTTCACTTAATAAACTATGTTAGCAACTACACATTATTCACTCAGGTCAAAACAAGACGGACAATACCTAGTAGCGCGTCTGAGAAAAGGTGAAAGCGAAACTCCAGCTAGTTATCTGCTTCTGTTTAAAGAATCCTATGATGCTTTAAGTTATATCAATACCCATGCTCAGGATTTAGCCAATAATTTTTCTGTGGAAACTCTCTCAGGAACACAATTAAAGGGACTAATGCAGCGATGGGGATTTGCAGGAATTGGTTTAGTTAGTGAACCTTTGGAACCGCAAGTGCAGTTTTTAGCCTACGAAAAAGGATTTAATCTCTAAACTATGAAAACGCTGTTAATCACTGGAGTTAGTGGGTTTTTAGGTTGGCATATTTACCAAAAAACTCGCTCATCTTGGGCAAGTTTCGGTACATACCTTAATCACAATGTCAATAGTAATGACCCAAATTTAATTAAAATTAATTTAACAGACTTAGCCGCAGTTAAAGAACTTTTTCAACAGATTAAACCCGACGCGGTAATTCATGGGGCTGCCCAATCAAAACCGAATCTCTGTCAAGAATTTCCCCAAGCATCCGAGGCAATTAATCTGACAGCTTCTCTAGAAATTGCCCGTTTATGTAGTCAATATCAAATACCCCTAGTTTTTACCTCTACCGATTTGGTTTTTGATGGTAAAAATGCCCCCTATTCCGAAAATGATCCCGTTTCTCCAGTCAGTGTCTATGGTGAGCAAAAAGTAGCGGCAGAAAAGGGTATTTTAGCAATATATCCTCGGGCGGCTATTTGTCGAATGCCTTTGATGTTTGGTTCCCCTTCTCCCAGTGCTAATAGTTTCCTGCAACCATTTTTAAAAATCCTCCAAGAAGGAAAAGAATTATCTCTATTCACTGATGAATATCGGACGGCTGTTGGGGTTAATAGTGCGGTGAATGGGTTACTTTTGGCATTAGAAAAAGTGCAAGGGATTATTCATCTGGGGGGTAAAGAAAGAGTTTCTCGTTATCAATTTGGTTTACTAATGGCGGCAGTTTTTAAGCTTCCCAGGGAACAAATAAAACCCTGTTTACAGTGCGATGTTCCCATGAGTGCACCGCGTCCGCAGGATGTTTCTCTTGATAGTTCTCTTGCTTTTTCTTTAGGTTATCAACCATTAAGTATTAAAACCGAATTAGAGGCAATTAGAGATGAAATTATCTGAACAAAAGCGGACTATATTAATTATCTTGCTCCTTTTTTTTACCGCTATTCTCATGACTAATTATTTCGAGGTAGGGATGACGGGAGTGTTAGCTTTTTTCGTTGCCTATCTTTCTAAAGGATTGCGAAAAGTTAAGTAAGCTATGTTAAAAAAGCCTGAAATACTGATAAGAAAAAGGTAAAATACCCTAAAAGTCCTGCACTTTTTTTATTCAGGACAGATGTATATAATCTCGGCGGCAACTCCATCAGAACCAGAATCATTTGAACTACCCTTTGCAATTTAATTGGCGTATTTACCTGCTTATTTTCCCGAATTTTCTCCTATTTTAGTCTTTTCTTAAGTCATTTTTTAAGCATTTGCTTATAAACTTGTCGTGAAAGAATTGGCAAAAACTCTTTGTCTTGATAAAACTTTTTTTCATCTCCAAAGACAACTAAAATATAATGAGCTTTTATGGAAGGAATTTCACAGGAAGAACGTGCGTTGCTTTGTAGCTTTATTGTTCCTGAAATAGTAGGCAATCATGCAGAATATTTCTATTATCTATGGAGAGCAAGAATCTCTTTATATTCTTATAATCGTCAATCTTTATTGGAAGAAATTAACAATTTAATACCCGTAATGAAACAACTTTGGGGTGATGAGGTAATCACAGAGGCAATACAGACTGTGAAATGGATTTTATATACTTTTCCGTAGCTTTAAGGTGTTGGAATAGATCAACATTTACGCCCGAATTACAATAATTCTATATTGATTTTCCGTCACCAACACCTCAGTTGACAATCTTTCTTCCATTGGTAAAGCATTTTTCCGTCTATCAAAGATAAATAACCAACCAAAATCTAAACCCAAACATCCTAAATAAGATTCTAATTGTTCAATTCCATCAGCTTGCGGATTGCATTTTTTATCCCGCCATACTTTCAATTCAATCCCTAAAATTACATCTTTATAACGCAGACATAAATCCATTCTATCGCTACCAATTGCATATTCCCTTTCTAAAACTCCCCCACCATTAACCACACGATGCAAAAAAGCCATTAATACAATATGTGGGGCAATTTCATGGTAAGCAGCACTACTTAATAATGGTTCGACCTGTTGTCGCCAAAACTTGAGAAATGCTGTTAATAAAGCATCAACATTTAATTCACCTGTTGTAGTCAACCAACTAGGACTAATTAAAGGTAAACTGTCCTGAGTTCCTTGTACTAAAACGCGGGGAATAACTTCACGATATATGGGGTTAGAAATAACTAATCCCCCCATCGGATCACGTCGTAATAATCCTAAATCTATTAAATATTGCCTATCATCTGCCAAGGTATCGGGTAAGGTTTGCCCTGCTAAAATTGGTTCAATAATGTTTTTAACTCGTTTTTCTCTGAGTCTTTCCGCTAAACTATCTAAATGAGTATCTTGACGAGCAATTAATATCTCCTTAGCTGTTAAGATATGTTCTTTAGTAATAAGAATACTTCTATCTTTTACCATTTTTTCTACAATTTCTTTAGCTAAAGCATTAACTAGCCAAGGTTGTCCTTGGGTTAAATCAAACGCTGTTTCTATAGCTTCTGGTGTGAAAATTTGTCCAGTTGCTGCTGTATGTTGTTGATATAATTTTCTTACTTCTTCGAGATTAAAATTTCGCATAGTCAGAGAAGCAACTTTTATATTAAAAGGACTGGATGTATTTAATCTATCACTACCTCCCGATGCTACTTTATAATCTCTCACATCTCGTAAACCAATTAATCCTACTGACGAGGGAAAATTTTCTGGACGTTTAGGAAAACCATCTCTTAACTGTCGTAAAACTGATATTAATATTTGGTCTTGTAAAGAGTCAATTTCATCTATAAATAATACTATGGGACGATTGATAGCTTTTGCCCAACCTCTTAAAAAAGCCTTAATTCTGCTTCCTGGTTCTTCCTGTTGCCATTGTTTAGCAGCTGGTTGTAATTCTTCTGGTAAACTATCCTCAATTGTATTATACCATGCCCCTAAAATTGCTAATTCTGCGGCAGTAGGATCATGATTAAATGCACTTCCTACTTCTACAGATACCATGACTGCGGCATAATTTCCAGTATCAGTCAATTGTTTTGCTAGGGATAACATAGCGGTGGTTTTCCCCGTTTGTCGTGGTGCGTGAAGAACAAAATAACTACGTTGTTGAATTAGCTCCTCTAAATCTGGTAATCTGACTGTGGGAGAGAGCATATAGTGGATATCGTCTGAACAGGGACCTGCAATATTAAACCAGCGAGTCATAGAATTTTGGTAATAGATGAACTCTTTAAGTTTAGACATTTTTTATGCTCCCGATACATTATTAAAACCACTAAATTTGCTAATGAGAGTTGGTTAATTCGGCAATTAATTGTTCAGGAGTGATAATTCGTGGTGTGACAATGGGGAAATCTTGAGGATTACGGGTAATAATTGCATCCAATTTATTAACTACCGCGGTAGAGTATTGAATAGAATCTTCAAAATCCTGAAAATTGGTTGTGAAAGCCATTATAATTGCAGCCTGATTTACTGTAGCAATTTGACAAAAAGTAAGTATTTCTTGCAAAAACTCAATAGTTAAATCTCGACCTTTTTGTTTACGAATAAGATAATAAAGGTCACTAATAGTTGATGCTGAAATGTAGCCTTCTATTTGTCCCTGTTCAACAAATGCCAAAACTGTCTCGCTATTAGTAAAGTAAGGCTGTCTTTCCAGGGCAATATCTATAATTATGTTGGTATCAAGCAAGACTTTCACAGGTTATGTTTCTCCTTTAAATATTCCCATTTAGCTTGATCTGGATCAAAATCAGGAGGTGCAGGTTGGGTTTTCTCAAACCAGTTTTGTAAAACCTTGATTTTAGTTGGTCTTTTTGGTGTTTCTGGTGCTGATTCAGTGGTTGGGGTTGTGGTATGATCAAGGGTGTCTGTGGCTGCCCAAACTACAATTTCCACGTTTCCGGGGGGTAAGTTCAGGGGTTCGGTAATCAGCAAGTTACCAAATTGATCAATTTTTCCTTTGAGTTTGTATGCTTGCATGATGTTTTTTATGATACTCTGTTTTTATATCATATCATAGTCAACAAAATTCACGCTCTAAATTTGGGTTTAAATCATGATAACTACACTCATTGAACGAGAAGCAGAACCAATTTTAATTAGTGACTTAACCTGGAGAGAATTTAAAGCTGTTGAACAGCTAATCGATCGCCCAGGGTTAAAGTTATCTTTTTTAGATGGAGTTTTGGAGATTAGAAAAATGCCAGGGAAAAAACACGAAACTATCAAAGAACGTATTGGTGCTTTACTAGAAATTTATTTAGAATTTTTGGGATTAGATTTTACTCCTACTGGTTCTGTCACCTTAGAAAATGAATTTGAAAAGGTTAAAAGAGAAGGTGATAAATCCTATGAGTTGGGAGCAAATAGAAAACATCCTGATTTAGTGATTGAGGTGGTTGTTAGTAGTGGAGGAATTGATAAACTGGAAGCATACAAACGGTTACAAATTCCTGAAGTTTGGTTTTGGATGAACGACGAGTTATTGTTTTATAGTTTAGGAAATGAGGGTTATGAAGCTGTTAGTAAATCGCAACTTTTACCGAGTTTAGATATAGGTTTATTGATGAGTTGTATTAATACAGAAAATCATGCTCAAGCACTGCGGGAATTTAGAGCAGGGATAAAAATTATTGAATCAACATAACCATATAAAATGCTGATTTTTTCCGCCTATCTAAAGATTATGGGTTAACTTAACAGTTGCAGAATGCCGAGAATTAAATTTTCAATATTTTATCACAAGGGAACAAGTATTTAACCGTTTCATCGCCTCCGTATTATTAGAAGAAAGACGAGCAGGTAATATTCCTGCTTGGGAAGGAATTAGGATTGTAAGAGAAAGAATTTAATAGCGATATGAATCCTTTGAAAGACAGTATTTTTGGGAAAATGCTCTCATTTCATCAACTCAATAACCAATCTAGATGATACTGTAAACATTGTTTGAGGTCGTAGCGTTGCTTGATAGTTTCCCTCGCATTTAAACGCAGATTTTGCCAACCCTGGGGATAATTTAACACTTCATCCACGCGGTCGGCTATTTGTTGAGGAGAAAAGAAATCCACTAATAAACCATTTTCCCCATCAGTAATTAATTCTCGCACGGGGGGAGTATCGGAACCAATCACGACGCAACCCATGGCCATAGCCTCTAACATTGACCAGGACAGCACAAAAGGACGAGTAAGATAGATATGGGCTGCCGATGCCTGTAAAACCTGTTTATATTGACCGTAGGGCAGAGAACCGGTAAAATGCACCCGGGATAAATCCAAAGAAAGGCTTTCTAACATCAATTGTTTATAGGTTTTGCCGTCCGGTAGAGTTTTCCCATAAGCGACTCGATCCTCCCCGACAATCACCACATGACAGTTAGGCCGACGGGCTAAAATTAGGGAAACAGCCGTCATAAATTGGGGAAAACCGCGATAGGGTTCCATTCCCCGGGTTGCATAGGTGACAATCTCCTTAACACCAGATAAATCTAAACCTATCTCTGGAATGACTAACTGCACATCGGGACGGGGACAGAAATAGTCCGTATCGATGCCATCGTGTAAAACCGTCAGTTTCGAGTGAAATTCGGGGGGAAATTGTTGTTTTTGCCAGATAGTCGGCGATAAACCTCGATCGCAACTGACCAGATCGATGAGTATCGGGGCATTTTTAATTCTAATCCGGGCCTCGGCATCAGCATTAAGGGG
Organism: Microcystis sp. Msp_OC_L_20101000_S702; assembly: GCF_007095705.1. Lineage (NCBI taxonomy): Bacteria > Bacillati > Cyanobacteriota > Cyanophyceae > Chroococcales > Microcystaceae > Microcystis > Microcystis sp. Msp_OC_L_20101000_S702. Next base: position 7,393 of record NZ_SFBO01000149.1, on the reverse strand, counting down.
ATCCGCCGGATCAAAATCAGCATCGGAACCATGGGCATGATAAAACCATTCAAAATAGGCTAAAAACTTAGTTTTCGGGAAAATATCCTTGATAAATAGGCCCGGCCCCCAGCCAGAATGTGCATAGACAATATCGGGATAAAAACCTTGATTTTTCAGTTGTTGGCAAACAGCATAAACCGCTTGACCTTGTAAAACCGCACTTTCGAGGGGACGGACATAATGATGGGTTTGGGGAGAAACAGCGCGACTTTCCTTGTAAATAAATTTTTTTACCCCCGCTATCTCTCCCTCTTGCCTGGTAGTGCCGAAAATCACTTGATTTCCGGGGTCTTGAGCCAAAACCGTGATTAAATGGCGAAATTGGGCGGGAAAATTGGAATGAAGGAATAAAAATTTCATCGCGGGTAAAGGTTTAGAAAAAGCGATCGCTAATCGTACATTGTCCCTGAAAACGGAGCAGATGATCGCATAATACCAAAGCCATCATCGCTTCTACCATCGGGACCGCTCGGGGTAAAACACAAGGATCGTGTCTTCCTTTGGCTGCCAGGGTGGTTTCTTCCCCGGTGCGCGTCACGGTTTTTTGTTCTTTACCGATAGTTGCGGTGGGTTTAAAAGCGATGCGGATAATAATATTTTCACCGTTACTGATTCCCCCTTGAATGCCCCCCGAACGATTGCTATTGGTGCGAATTTCCCCGTTATCATCGATAAAATACTCGTCATTGTGTTCGCTGCCGGTTAAGAAGGTTCCCGCGAATCCCGATCCGATTTCAAATCCCTTACTCGCGGGTAAGGACATCATCCCCTTAGCTAAATCGGCTTCTAGCTTATCAAAAACGGGTTCTCCTAGACCTTTCGGCACATTTCTGGCTACACATTCCACCACACCGCCGATCGAGTCTTTATTCAGGCGAATTTGGTCGATCAGGGCGATCATTTTGGCGGCCGTTTCCCCGTTGGGACAACGCACTATATTACTTTCCACCTCGTCGAGGGTGACGGTGTTGGGGTCGATGATTGCCTCAATATCTTTAATTCGCTTCACATAACCGATAATCTCGACATTATAGACAGATTTAAGGATTTTTTTAGCGATCGCTGCTGCAGCCACCCGGCCGATGGTTTCCCGGGCCGAAGATCTGCCCCCTCCTTTCCAGTTGCGAATGCCGTATTTTGCTTCGTAGGTGGCATCCGCATGGGAAGGTCGGAATTTCTCGGCCATTTCGTTGTAATCTTGCGAACGAGCATCCTGATTCCGCACTAAAATAGCGATCGGTGTACCGAGGGTTTTGCCTTCAAAAACGCCCGAAATTATCTCACAAATGTCATTTTCCCGACGCGGGGTCACGATTCTGCTTTGTCCCGGTTTGCGACGGTCTAAATCGATTTGAATCTCCTCTTCAGAAATTTCTAAGCGCGGAGGACAACCATCGATAACCACTCCTACCCCACCCCCGTGAGATTCTCCAAAAGTGGAAACCCGAAATAGTCGTCCGAAAGTGTTACCCATAATCTCAATGTCTATTAAGCCTCAAGGTTTTATTGTACCTGAGCGGTTATCAGTTTTTCGGGAATAGGGGTTGGGGGTTGGGAATTATGAATTATGAATTATGAATTATGAATTATGAATTGGGTGGTGGAGTGGTGGGGTAGTGGGGAATTTAGCCGAAATTTCCCCATCTCCCTATCTCCCTAAATCCCTATCTACTGTCTTCAGGTTAAGATTCCCAAAAAAAGGCTATTCTTTACCTTATATTCCTCGGCAGAAATTTGATGACTCCCTTGTTAGTTCACACTTACCCTTCTCTTGTCAAGGGTATTTTAATTAAACGTTACAAACGCTTTTTTGCCGATATACAATTGGACAACGGAGAATTAATTACGGCCCATTGCGCTAATACCGGACCGATGACAGATGTATGCGTAGAAGGTCAACCGGTTTATCTTTCCCGTAGTGATAACCCGAAGCGAAAATTAGCTTACACCTGGGAGATGATTCAACTGGGGGAGACTTGGGTGGGAGTTAATACCAATCTTCCTAATCAGGTGGTGAAAAATGCCCTGTTGCAAGGAGTTTTTCCCGATTTGGTCAAAAATGACACCGAAGTGCGATCGGAAGTGGCCTACGGTCAAAATAATGGCAGTAGAATTGATTTTCTTTTGACCCATGGGGATAATTCCCTCACCTATATCGAGGTTAAAAATACCACTTGGAATCAGGGAGAAACGGCACTTTTTCCCGATACTGTCACCACGCGAGGACAGAAGCATTTACAGGAATTAATGGCTTTATTGCCGGCAGCGGAGGCGATTATGCTCTACTTTATTAATCGGGGTGATTGTGACCGATTTGCTCCGGGGGATAGTAAGGATGCTAAATACGGGCAGTTATTGCGTCAAGCAGTGGCTAAAGGAGTCAAGGTTTTACCCTGTCGCTTCCAAGTGACACCCACGGGAATTTATTATTTAGGTTTAGCAGAATTGCAGCTGTGAAACGAGTAGTTTAGATCGGCCGGCTTTTAACAAAATCCCCTGAACCGCAACTGACCTTGAAAAGCTTAGAGACACAGTTACCTGTGCCTCTAATGGGGATTTTTGTCGATACATATTTGAGGTAATTTGTCAAGGTTTTTGATAACTAATTCCGTGGCGCATTTTCTCTAATTTCTGTTGCACCTGAGCATCGAGAGAATGGAATAAAAAACGCCCTTTGGGACTTTGAGAAGAACTCTGGGATTTTCTCAGACGACGACCGGTTAAATCCACCTCGATTTCCAGACGTTGAGCGGAAATCCAGTGGGCCCCATAACCCATAACGGTCATTTTTTGGGCATTATCAGAGGTAGCGACGATAATCCGTCCGATAGCTGGGGCGCGATCGTGCCAAAAATCGGCACAGGTTTTCTCGATATAGGTGTCGGCGGTTTGAGCGTGGGCGGTAAAATAAACCGATAAATGGTTAGTGTAGCGTTCTTGGCTGCCGGGGGTATCTTGAAGGTAGGAATCGAAGACGATTTGGGTTTGATAACCCTGATGGTGGGTGTAACCGATTAGGGTTTCAATTAACTTGTCTCGCGCTGGTTCGAGACCGTGGCGATCGCTAATTTTTTTCAGGGACGGCCAAGCGCCGATGACGTTGTAGCCGTCAACCAGCAGAAGGGAACGATCAGAAGAATTAACCATGGCTTTGAGAGTAATTGGTGTAGCATTAAGGGCAGTTCTAAAAAACAGCATCCTAATGATATTAACAAAAAATTTAAGATTCAACCGCCACACTTGCCAATAATCTCGCTTTTAAGTCTAGGGGATTTCCCCGATCCGTTACCTTACCCCCCTCTAACAAAAATGCCCCATCGCTGTAATCCAATTCCTCCAGGCGATGCGTCACCCAAAGGGCCGTAATACCTCGGTTTTTGACCAATTTCTGCACTTGAGAGACTAATTCTAACTGGGTATCCCCATCCAAAAGGGCGGTGGGTTCATCAAAGAGCAAAACCTCGCAATGACGAGCTAAAGCCCCCGCAATGGCGATTCTTTGCTTTTGTCCGCCACTGAGAGCATAGATCGGTCGTTTTTCCATTTCTAATAAATTCACCGCCCCTAGGGATTCCCGCACCCGCGCCCGAATTGCCGGCGTGGATAAACCCTCGGATACCAACCCAAAGGCCACATCTGCCCCCACTGTTGGCATAACTAACTGATGGTCGGGATTTTGAAAAACAAAACCGAGGGGGTTAGGTATCTCTATTTCCCCGCGACTAGGTTTTAATAATCCCGCTAAGAGCCGCAGCAGGGTTGATTTACCGCTGCCATTTGTCCCCAACAACATCCAAAATTCCCCTCTGGGAACTTGCAAAGAGCAGCCATTTAATACTGATTTCCCATTCGGCCAGCTAAAGCAGAGGTCTGTTACTTTTATAGTCATGAATTATCAGTTATCAGTTATCAGTTATCAGTTATCAGTTAAGCTAAGACTTATTTAGGGCTTGCTGAATAAATGTGAAATGTAGGCAAGATAGGGGTTTTGTGGCTTTTCTTGCTCCCACAGGTACAAGATTTTGAGAGAATCGTGCTTCCAAACCTTGCGTCTTCATCGGCCCGAGTCCTGTAGGGGCGAAGCATTCGGGCAATAACCTATCGATGAAACCGTAGATTTTCTATCCGAATGCTTCGCCCGTACTTTTTGCCGCAAACCCTATTTAAACCGCTTATTCTTAATGATCAGCCCAATCTCCTCCAATCCCTTTACTGTTGCCTCTTGCAAGAGTGCCTCTTGCCTCGTCTCAACAAGCAATTTAAATTATGAACAGCTTATCAGTTATCAGATTTGAGTTTTCAGTGGAAAGTGTTATGTAGGTGGTTGGCGTTTTCTTGTCACTGATTACTGATTACTGCTCACTGATAACTGATGAAAGAACTATTCTGTGGCTAAGGTGACAAACCCCGGCACTCTGCCGGTGGAGGCAGCCCCGGATTTTTGTGACACAATCACCGCACTGATCTGATCGCTAAAAACCGCCACCTTTTTATCGGTTTGTTTTTCGCAGGTTAATTCTAATAATTCGGGATTAGGCGATCGCATGGCGTTAATAATTGTTTGATACAAAGAGTCTGCTCCTGCTTCTTCCTTGCGCTGCACGGAAATGGGGATGGGCGAAAGTTTCAGGGTAATATCGATCGAATACATGGTTTAGCGTTCCCTTCCAAAAAACAAGTCAAAAACCATTGTATAGCAGGGCTTGGGTGTTGGGGTTTTAGGGTATTAGTGATCAGATGTGGGTTTTCAGTTCACTGATTGCTGTTCACTATCACCGATTAACTCTCGGCAGTGGGTGTGCAGAGGCGTTGTTAGCTGGTAATCACTTGCTTGAATGAATGTGCATGGTGCGTTCCCCAAAAATCTATCGGTACAGCAGTAGGAGTTGCATCAGGGAACGCACCCTACAGCGAGCTTTGCCATTAAAGGACTTCAGCCTTTGGTATCTGGAAACGCCTCCGAAAGTGACATTAGGAGAGTTAAGGTGGATTCAAAATATTTTTTTCCAACCAAAAATCAAGAACTCCTACCAAAATTATCTTAGCTAATGGTTTTCCAAATGCTTCTCTAGCCATTAATTTAAAATTAATATCTAAATCAATATCAGAGAATTCTGCTGCCTTTGCTGACTTAATTAGTTCACGAATGAACTGAAGATTATTTAAATTAACGCCAACTGGATTTTGCTTGTCAGCTTTGGCAAGGTATTTATCGTTAATAAAATCAACCAGAGATCCCAGTCGTTCCTTTAATTGTTCACAAATCTCTTTACGCGTCTCTGGCTTAACTTCATGCATCAAGCGATGCAATTCTTTAAGTTGACTTCTTTTCCCTTTTTTCCATTGATCCCCTTGATCATCTACAATTACTTTATCTTTAGCATCTACTCTAATTTCTTTTGCTAATTCACCTAGCTTGGACTTTACATCCTCCCATCGTGCCAGTGTTCGGTTCCCCCTGTCATCCACTTCCACAACTTTCCATTCAATAGCTGGCATCTTGTCTGGCTCGTTCGGATCGAAACTGAGTAATCTGCGTCGATGAGCTTCTTTTAGCTGCTCTCTAGCACGCTCTCTGCCAATGTTATAATCATAAGCTCTGAATTTTTCTTCTAGGAAACCAGAAAAAGCAGAGAAGACATCCCCAATCAACTCACTATCGTTAGAGGTAATGGTCAAAAGCTCAGGAGAATCTATCTTTTCCATAATCCAGTCCTGAAACTGAGCTTGTTGAAAGATTGCACCAAATAATGCAATGGCTGTCGTCAAGAGATTTTGCTCTTGATTCAGGAATGGATCTTCTGAAGCCTTGCGTTCTCCAGGCTTAACAAGCAGATAGTATCGAGTTACATTATCTTCTTTTTCTTGAGCTTGATCGACGAGCGCTCTAGCCATTCCTACAGGCTCATTTTCAAACACACCACCATCCGTATAAAGATAGTTACCTTTATGAACCGAATCTGGATTATCATCGTTCTTGTTTTTACTATCTCTGTTAGAAAATTTTCCTGAGCCAACACGAAAAATACTTTTCATGGGAAAGGCTAATGGAAATGCGCCCGATGATATACCAGCCTCTCGCAAATCAGACCATTTTATGTCTGTAAAATCTTCCCATGTATCATCTTCGAGTTTCTTTTCTTTCAGGACTGCGTCACCGTTTTCTTCTCGGCGGACACTACAAACAAACTGATCTTTGAATCGAGTGTAAGCAAATGTCTTATTCCCAGAGGTTTTGACTTGATAATTAAAACCATTCAAATTAGACATGGCGACTCCAATCTGAATCTCCGAGCTTGCAGCAGGATGTTTTGTCCGCTCAGGCTCCTCTTTATCTTGAAGGAGTTCCGCCGCAATACGCTCAACAACTCCCTTATTAAGCAAGGATATGTGCTGATCCTCCTTCGCAACCTTAAGCAAAGGAACTATATCAACTTTTTCGACCCATGCCTTATAAAGTGAGTTTTTATAAGGCTCTCTGAGGGAGCCATCATCATAAAGTAAATTCTGAGCTAGGATACAAGCAGTCATCCCTCCTGCTGAAGCACCTGTGATGACATCAATTTCGATACGATTTTCATCATTTTCGGAATTTTCGGATAAAGATTCATTATGTCTAGCGATCGCCTCTAAAACTTCATAGATTACCCCAGCTTCAAAACTACCTAGAGATACTGCCCCACTAATTACAACAGCAAGCTTCTTGGACATAAATTTGACCTCGGTTTTTATGCAGTCCCGCCCCCCCATCCTACTATCCCACTGCCATCGGTCTAACACCCCTTAATAAGACTTAATATGGCACTTTGGGGTTTAATCACCTCAATTTTGGCATAATTACCGCCGAGAAGGGTCTAGCATTCCACTCAAGCTGCCCTACATCGATAATATTGAACGAGCCAAGCTTCCGAATACCATCTCCCCCCGCAACGGCGGTTCGACAAGCGGTTCGGCTGAGCTCACCGTCGAAGCCTCACCGTCCGCTCGACTGAGCGTTCGACAAAAGCTCACGCCGAAGTCTTCGCCGAATGTCGCCCAGCAAGTGGTCTCCCGAAAAATTTTAGATTTTCTTAAGATCGACCTAAAAAATATTGGTCATTTTTCCCAATATAGTGTAAGTTAAGAAAAGTAAAGATTTCTCACAATTCTTCCACACATCTGCTCGCCTGCTCGGATAGATGGAGAAGAGAGGGCGGAATCTTAGCAATAATATACATTTTTCGGAGAAAACCCCCATGACCATTGCTGTCGGACGCGCCCCAGAAAGAGGGCTGTTTGATGCTCTCGATGACTGGCTCAAAAGAGACCGTTTCGTCTTCATCGGTTGGTCTGGTTTACTACTCTTCCCCTG
>NZ_SFBO01000148.1:0-36343 GCF_007095705.1 Microcystis sp. Msp_OC_L_20101000_S702 | reverse complement strand
GCTTACCTCCACCTTAATTCCTTCTTTCAAAACTATACCTATCAATCGTTTCCCCTTTTTTTAAGTTTCTTCTCTTTTTGTTAAGAAAGATCTGACTAATGGATAGCTTATTAAGGGGGGACTAAGGGGGGATCAGAGGCAAAATCTATCTTTAATTTAATTATAACTACTTACTTATAATCTCTCTTTTTTAACAAAAAATAATTTCCCCTACATAGCTTTATTTTTGCTCAGGTTAATTTTTGGTGATTGCTATCAGATTACAACATCTGCTCGAAAACTTGACAGATGCGGGGTTGAAAGCGCTGACGGTGTTTTATTTTTAAAAAAGGGCGCGTAAATTCGAGATAGCGAGGGGATAAACCGGAAGTATCGATGACTCGAATTGATCGCAATGTGCCTAATTGTAATTCCTTTTGAACCATCAATTCGGAAATGCCGGCAGCTGCCGAACTATTCTCGATAATCGCTTTCACCATTTCTCCAGTATTTAACAGCAAAGTCACCTTTAATGTGCGTAAATCGATACTCCAATTCCGTAGCGCTTCCTCGAATCTTTGTTGAGTTCCCGATCCCGATTCTCGCATTACCCAAGGGGTTTCCACTAATTCCGGCAATTCGATCGCTTCTCTTTTATACCAGGGATGAGAACGTCCGACAATAATTAATAGGCGATCGCTGCTGACGATCTCCTGTTCTAAACAATTTGTTAAATCACTCTTGACTTCTCCCTCGATTAATGCTAAGTCAAAACGTCCGTTAGCCGTACCCAGACAGATTTCTTCCGTATTAGCTAGGGTGCAGTTGATCTTAATTGCCGGATAGCGCTCCTGAAAATCGCTAATTTTTGCTGGCAGCCAATAGTTACCAATAGTCAAACTCGATCCTAATTGTAGTTCTCCCCGTTGCAAGTCGTTAAATTCCGCCAATCCCCTTTCTGTCAAAGTTACCTGGGTAAGAATGCGTTGCGCTTCTAATTGCAGTAAACGTCCTGTTTCCGTGATCTCGATATGACGACCGACGCGATGGAATAATTTCACCCCGTATTCACTTTCTAGGGAGGCAATGGCGGCACTGACGGCCGGTTGGGTGATATATAAAGCTTCTGCTGCTTTGGTGAAGTGGAGATGTTCGGCAGTCGCTAGAAAGATTTCCAGTTGATCTAGGGTCATTCTGGCCATGGCAAGGAGTTTTTCCGTCTCTATTGGTCTTTCCATCATTTTAATTTATTAAATCAACAAGAAAGAATATTTGATTTTATTAATAGCTCTTTCTAGAGTGGAAGTAGGGCGATCGAGACCAGAAGAGCCGATTAAGAAAAAAATCCTATGACTACCATGATTACTGCCATATCTACAGCAATAGCGGCCTTTATTGCCACTAATCTCGATGACATCCTGATTTTGACGATTCTTTTTACCCAGGTCAATAAACTTTTTCGCCGTCGTCATATCGTTATCGGTCAGTATTTAGGCTTTATCCTGCTGATTTTGGCGAGTTTAACTGGCTTTTTCGGGAGTTTCTTAATTCCGACTCAGTGGATTCGTTTTCTCGGTCTGTTACCCGTGATTTTCGGGATTCGGAGTCTCTGGCAGCGAGAGGAAACCGAGACGGATAATCATCTGGAGGTGACTGTAGAATCAGCACCTTCTTCTCCTTTGGCGGCCTGGTTTTCCCCTCAAACCGGCGCTGTGGCGGCAATTACCATCGCCAATGGCAGCGATAATATCGGCATTTATCTGCCGCTGTTCGCTAGTAATACCTGGCCAAATTTAGTCACTATCGTCAGCGTTTTTCTCATCTTGGTGGGTGTTTGGTGTTTTACTGCTCATCAGTTGACTAAATTACCGGCGATCGCTAATTTAATTACCAGTCACGGCAGCCACTTTGTCCCCTGTGTACTGATCGGTTTGGGTGTATTTATAATCAAGGAAAGTCTTCCCCTCGCTTTCTTGGCCCTATCCTTAAGCTATGGATGGGCGCTTTTCCAGCAGCAAGCAGAATCTATTTAATTTTTGATTCAATACAAATACATTTAAAAAGAGATTTTAGATTTTTTCCATACCATCTATAACTCAAGTGCCATAGAATAACATCATCTTCTCAAGTGCTCCCCTTGAAACGGACCCCCAGTCATCTCGATCATGTTATTTTTTCTCAAATCACCAGTGACGGAAAGCAAGACCAGCATTAAACCGAAAAAAGTCAATCCCAATCGAGTCCGCGATCATCTGGCCAATGAACGCACCTATCTGTCTTGGATGCGAACGGCGATCGCATTAATGGGTTTTGGTATGGTTATTCTGCGTTTACGGGCCTTTCATCCTCCCCTAGTTCCCCGGCCAGGTTATGGCTGGAAATTAGGCTTAATGTTTGCTTTAGTGGGTTTATTGACCGTATTTTTGACCACAGCCCATTATTTTACAGTCAGACGAGATATAGATGAAGATACCTACGAACCAGCCGATCGATGGGTGGTACTATTTAGTTTAGCGATCGTCATTCTCGGTGCGGGAATTATCTATTTTGTCGCCACCAGTCCCGATCTGTTGATCGGTAGTATGATGACTTTCGAGTAAACTCTGGGGATTAGGTGGGTTGGAGTAAGCGCCAACTGACCGTGACTAGAACCGTATAAAGCAGTATTTTTAGGGCATTTTTGGGGAAATATTCCGATAATCTTGCTCCCACTACTACCCCCGGTATCCCACCTAACCAGATGGGAAGTACCAGATTCCAATCTACCGTTCCTAATCCCAGATGACCGATGGAAGTACAGGTTAAGAGGATGGACGCTTGCGATAGATCTGTACCGACTAATTTGCGAGAATCAAGCTGAAAAAAGGTCATCAAGACCAATGCAAACAAGGAACCACTGGAAATACTGGTTAAACCGACCAAATAGCCTAAAACTGCCCCTAATATCGTTGTTTTTATCTGACCGGAGCGAGTGGTTAAATCTAATTTTGGCCAGGACCAAGGGGACAAATCGGGAAAAAACAAGGAGATTAGTAGTTCTAGGGCTGCTAGGACAGTCACGATCATCAAGACAAGACCGATGATATGGGGCAGCCATTGATCGAGATTGAGGGAGCTATTCTGCTGAAAATAGCGAAAACCGACTAATCCTAACAGAGAACCGGGTACACTGCCAATTACCAGCCATTTTACCACCTCTAACTCGATCGTTTGCTGTTGCCAGTGACGAACGGTGCCGACCACTTTCATCAACCCGGCCGCCACCACATCGGAACCCACTGCGGTGGTAGCGGGAACCTGAAATACAAAGATCAATAGGGGTGTAATCAAGGATGAACCACCAATTCCCGTTAATCCCACGATAATTCCGATAAAAAAGCTAAATATTGCCAATAAAGAATAGTCCATTTTTGCCTCAGTCGTCTCTTTTCTCCGGTGCGTTTCTGGTGGTTAAGAGACAAAATTAGTTAATTAAGCCTTTAAAAAAGTAAAAAAGAGTAATAGTAAGCTTTTATCGCTGTTTAATCTTTTTAGTCTCCGTTTATAACCAGTAATCTCCCGAATCGAAACTTAATTTTCTTGCTATCTTGTAAAATGTAATTGTATTTTAATACGACTGCGATTAAATCATGGTTAAAATACGGTCAAACCCTATACATTTTTTGCCAGAGGATTAGCCACCGTGAGTATCATCATCGAGCAAGTATCGAAAAAATTCGGCACCTTTACCGCTTTAGACAACATCAATCTAGAGATCAAATCGAATCGTCTGGTGGCACTGCTGGGGCCGTCTGGTTCAGGAAAAACTACTCTCCTGAGAGCGATCGCAGGATTAGAACCCCCCGACACAGGCAAAATTATCATCAACGGCAAAGACACAACCCATTTAAACGTCAGAAAAAGGAATATTGGCTTTGTTTTTCAGCATTATGCGCTTTTTAAACACCTGACGGTGCGTCAGAATATCGCTTTCGGTTTAAATATTCGCAAAGCTACCCCGAACTATATTCAAAAACGAGTGGACAATCTCTTGAGTTTAATTCAATTGCAGGGATTAGGCGATCGCTATCCGGCCCAACTATCCGGGGGTCAACGTCAACGGGTTGCCCTGGCCCGGGCCTTAGCGGTGGAACCGGAAGTATTATTATTAGATGAGCCTTTTGGGGCCCTGGATGCCAAAGTTAGAAAAGAGCTACGGATTTGGTTGCGACAGTTACACGAGGAAGTCCATGTCACCAGTGTTTTCGTCACCCACGACCAAGAGGAAGCCATGGAAGTGGCCGACGAGATCGTAATTTTCAATGAGGGTAAAATCGAACAGGTGGGAACTCCCGATCGAGTGTACGATCATCCTGCCTCTGCTTTTGTGATGAGTTTTATCGGCCGGGTGAATGTTGTACCACCAACCTCGGCTGCACTGTTCGAGCAGCTTGGGGGGGGTACTAACGGAGTCAAGATTTTTATTCGTCCCCACGACCTAGAAATTCTCTCTTCTCCCAATGGGTCTAGCATTGAGGCAAAAGTCGAGCGCATTATCCATCTGGGTTGGGCCATCGATGTGGAATTAATTCTACCGGATCGCTCTCTCCTGATTGCCCATCTGAATCGAGAACAACTGGCTCAACTGCATCTCAAAGTCGGGGAGCAAGTTTATGTTCGTCCTCGGGATGCTCGCGTTTTTGCCTAAAAGTCAGCCTTATTGTTAGCACCTGACTCGAATAAAATCGTCAACATTAAAGGTCCTAATAGGTGTAGGGTCATGAATGCACACGGCTGCTAGTAGCTTCGCATCATGTCCCTACACACCCTTAGGAGTCTTATGCAAATAATACTAAATCCGTTGAGTATAGGCTACACATCAGGACAGGCAATAGATAATCAGCTTTTAATAACTAGATTTAGTATAAGGCCTTTTTGGGTTGTAAATTAAAAGCTACTAACCCCAGACCACAAAAGGGTTCTATCCAGCGATCAAAGTTTTGCTGATCCGCTAAACTTTTGGTCGATGATACCAGTTTAGTTTTGATACCTTGACATTTAATCGGGGGAACAATGACGGTTGTTTTCATTAACAACTAATAGATAATTAAATGAATACACCGGGGGAAACATTGAAAATCTCTCCTAAAATTTCACCTTGAGCTTTACTAATAGATCGCTTGCCATTAACAATTTCTGAAACCACACCCTTAGAACCAATTTTACCAACTAAATCAGCTTGTTTCCTGTTGTTAGCTGACATTAAGTGTAATAATACTTCCTGGGGTGAAGCTGGTTCGGGTTGAGGTTGTTTGGCATCAAAATCCTTAATAATTGTCGCCATTAATTTAACCATCGCGGTTTCTTCTGGTAGTCGCTCCTGTTTACTAATTAGATTAAGGAGAAGATGACGAGCTTGCTCATATTCTTCTTCATTTTCAATGATCTTGGGTTGAAATTTAGTCAACAGTTGATTATAAATATTGTCATCAAGTGCTAGGGTCATTTTTCTTTCGGTTAGACTGAACTTTTTGGGTGTGTTACTACTTAACTTAAACCAGCGATTTTAACCAACCGTACCAAGCATCTAAACCTTCTCCTGTGGTAGCGGAAACTTGAAAAACTTTCAGATTGGGATTAACCTGATAGGCGTAATCTAAACAGCGATCGAGGTTAAAATTAACATAGGGCAGTAGGTCTATTTTTGTCAAGATCATGACTTGAGAAGCGTGGAACATATAGGGATATTTAATCGGTTTATCTTCCCCTTCGGTGACGGAAAGAATGACGACTTTGGCATTTTCTCCTAAATCAAATAAAGCAGGACAAACTAGATTACCAACATTTTCGATCATGACTAAAGAATTCATCGGTGGATCGAGTTCGATTAATCCTCTCTCTACCATTGATGCTTCTAAATGACAACCTGTTCCGGTGTTAATTTGGATAACCTGACAACCGGTTTCACTAATTTTTTGAGCATCATTAGCTGTAGCTTGATCTCCCTCAATCACACTGATAGGAATAGCGGTTTTTAAATCGGAAATTGTGCGAGTTAACAGGGTAGTTTTTCCCGAACCGGGGGAAGAAACCAGATTAAGAGCAACAGTTTTTCTACCCTTCAACCAACCGCGATTTTGTGCCGCTAATAGATTGTTTTTTGCCAGCAGATTTTGCTCAACTTGGAGAATGTTACCATGAATTTGAGCGTGAATTTCCGCAGGATGATGGGGATGCTCATGATCGTGAGCGTGAGCATGATCGTGAGCATGATCGTGAGCATGATGGCTATGACTAATAACAGTACCATCGGCTAAAATATGTTCATGGGTTCCCGTTTGCGGATTAGTTACCGTTACTTCCGAGTTATCAGAACAACCACAGGTTACACACATAAGGATTCTGTCTCCAACGATTTAAGATTTAATTCTTGACCCTGTAAAATGATTATATTGCGACTACCACATCGATCGCAGATTCCGTAGGGATATTCTAGTTCTAGCTTATTTTCGCAATCTTGGCACTGTCCTAAACCAGAAATTTCCAGAATCTCTAACATTGCCCCCTCTATATTAGTACCTTGACAACAGGTATCAAAACAAAAAGCGATCGATTCTGGCATAATTGCCGTTAGTTTACCAATCTCTAACACCACGCGCTTAACTTTCATTCCTCGGGAATGTTCTAAGGCAAGTTCGATAATATTTTGGGTGATTCCTAGTTCGTGCATTTTCAGTTATCAGTGATCAGTTATCAGTGATCAGTTATCAGTTATCAGTTATCAGGGAGAAGAGAGCAGGGAAATTTCAACTAAAACCCCAAAACCCCAACTATCTGTTTTTTTAGGTTTCACTTTTTCCTTTAAAACTGTCTTCTGTCTAATTAACATATTCTCGGTAATTGTTCACCGACTAACATATCGAGAATTCTGTTAGTGCCGAAAGGGGTTTTTAAGTAAACTAAATTGGGGGGGGAAGCGACGACTTCCCCGATAGAAGCGGCATTTTTACCGTCAGGATGGGAACGCATCACTGCTAAAACGCGATTTTCCGCCTCCGGAGGGACGACAAGGACTAATTTACCCTCGTTTGCCAGATAAAGCGGTTCTAAGCCCAATAATTCGCACATTCCTCGCACTTCTTCCCGGATGGGGATCGCCGTTTCCTGTACCTGTATTCCCACCCCTGAACTTTGGGCAAATTCGTTTAAAACCGTGGCTAATCCGCCTCTAGTGGCATCCCGCATCGCTTTAACTTGCGGGCAAACGGCCAGAATTGCAGAAATTAAAGAATTCAGGGCTTGACAATCGCTTTCGATTGTGCATTGTAGGTCTAATTCGCCCCTGGCAATCAGAATGGCGGCACCGTGATCCCCCAGAAAACCGTTCAGCAAAATGCGATCGCCAACTTGTAAATTATTCGCCCCAGAATTGATTCCGGCTGGAATTACTCCGACTCCAGAGGTATTAATAAATATTTGATCCCCTTGTCCCTTGGGAACGACTTTTGTATCCCCGGTGACGATTTTTACCGCTGCTTTTTCGGCGGCTATTTTCATGCTCGTAACGATGGTTTTTAGGGTGTCGATAGATAAACCTTCTTCGAGGATAAAACTACAACTGAGATAGAGAGGAATTGCCCCACCGACAGCCAAATCATTAACGGTTCCATTGACTGCTAAACTGCCAATATCACCCCCAGGAAAGAATAGGGGAGAAACCACATAGGAATCGGTGGTAAATGCCAAGCGATTGCCTATTTTAGCCAAATCTTTAATCTCAAATCGGGCTTGATCTTCAAGGGTTGCCAGTAGATTATTATCGAAGTTATTAACGAATATTTCGTTAATTAAATCCCGCATTGCTCTGCCACCGCTGCCATGGGAGAGAGTGATATTTGTGTCGGTAATTTTTGTTTTTTTTAATCTTAAAGAAGCTGAAGGAGTGCTAGTCATAGGTGAGGTAGGAAGTTTTTATTTTGGCGAGTCGCTGGTCGATAGCAAATTAGGTTACACTTTATCTTGATCAGAAACGGTGTCATAGCCTACTGATAGATTATCTTCATGGGTTTCTGATATTTCTGGCACTTTTTCTCAAGTTAAGTCCAAAACTTGAGCAATTTGTTCTACCGTTAAACCTAAAGCCAATAAACGCGGCACAGATTCCAGTTTACCTTCTTTTCGTCCGAGTATCTTCCCCTGGTCAGGGTGCTATAGCTGACAGTAAGTCGCTATAATAGAATTCGCCGATCGCTAACTTCTCTCTCGGTGAAATTTCTATGACTGGAAGACTGAACAAGCTACAACAAGATTTAAAGAACATAGAAACGGAAGTGGCAAATTTAGCCGAAAGAATGCGAGAAAAATACCGAATTTATCTTGATTTACTTGGTGAATCTCTCTATAAACAGGCGATCGGGGCAGTGTATTATATCTGTACCCGTTACTATGGGGGGGAATTTCTGGCTCTCTCCCACAGCAATCGTCAGAAACTACAAGAGGAGATCAAAGCTCTAGGACAAGAGGCTAAAGCCAGTTTACAGCAATTGGGCGAGCAGAGCTTCGATCGAGGGACATTTTCAGGGGTAGGATTCTCTAAAAGTCCAGCAGAGACGAAAAATACCCCAGATTTCTTAAAACTTTTTCTAAACAAACCGGAAAATATAGCCGCAACTGGAGAGATTAATAACCCCGATATTTTACTTTATTGTTGTCGAGTGCTGGAAAAAAACTGTATCGAGATTCTCAATCATCTCTCCAAACAAATTAATCAGCAACTACAAAAAGCTTATATTCTTCCCCCTTATCTACCTAGTCAAATTATCGATATGGCAATTCAAGCGGGAGAAGAGGGACAATCCCTAGGTGGAGGAAATAATATGTTAAACATTTTAGTAGAAGCTAAAAACCCTGAACCAGAGGAAGAAAAAGATGAAGATGAAGATGAAGATGATGGGGATGATCATGATTTTTCAAGTGGCAAAGTCACTAAAGTAACGGCAATTCATCTACGAATGGCTGAACTGGAATTTGCTGATACGCGCTTAAGTGTCGAAAGAAATCAAATTCGCTCCCTTTGGGAACAATTAAATCGTCTAGGTAAACAATATTATCACCTTCGCAAAGAATATACTATTGCTCAAGCGGAAGCGGCGTGGCGCAGTAGTTGGTATGATTAATCAGTTATAATCAAACAGAGGTATTAGGGAAACATAATACTGGAAAATTTGGAGTCAAGAGGCAATTATGAAAGGAGAAATACCCGACTGGGTGAGATTACAAAAAGCCTTATCTATAGAAGCGGAAAAAGGTTATCCCGATCTTCAGGGAAATCAATACCGTTTTAGCGAGTTTTTGTGTCTTAGTTTTGGGGATAATCCTCCCGTGGGAATTGCCACCAGTGAGAGAAATCGCTGGCGAGAATTAGCCCAAAAATTTGCCCAATATTCCCAATTTAATCCCAGACAAAGACAACAATTAGTCACCGAAACTCGCAATTTTTTGCAACAATTACGGCAAACTTTAGAAGCAACCCCTACCCCAAAAGAACCAGCTGCAGCGAAAATTATTAATACCATTCCTATCATGGCAAAGGCTAATTCTCCACGGCAAGTCACCCTCGAACAACCCTTGAAATATCTAGCGGAAGTGGGAGAGAGAAAAGCCAGTCTTTTAGAAAGATTAAACCTCCACAAAGTTGAAGATTTATTATATTATTATCCCCGGGATCATGTGGATTACAGTCGTCAAGTCAATATCGCTAATTTAACCGAGGGGGAAACGGTAACTTTAGTGGGGAATGTCAAGCGCTGTAATTGTTTTAATAGCCCCAAAAATACCAAGTTAGCTATCTTTGAATTGCTCTTACAGGATCGCACTGGACAGATAAAATTAAACCGTTTTTATGCGGGAACTCGCTATAATAATCGTGCTTGGCAAGAAGGACAAAAAAAACTCTATCCCGTCGGTTCTGTGGTGGCGGTTAGTGGTTTAGTCAAAGCGGGAAAATATGGGTTAACTTTAGAAAATCCTGAATTTGAATTATTAGACAGTTCTGGGGCAAGTATTGAGTCCTTAAAAATCGGGCGTATCCTGCCGGTTTATCCCCTCACCGATGGAGTACCCGCCGACCTAATTAGGAAGGCTGTAGTCGCCGCTTTTGGGGCAGTAGAGGCGATAAAAGACCCCCTACCTTTCGGTCTAAGAAAACAATACGGATTAATCGATTTAAAAACAGCAATTACTAACATTCATTTTCCCAATAATTCCGAGATTCTCAGTCAAGCGCGACGGCGATTAGTCTTTGATGAATTCTTCTTTTTACAATTGGGTTTTCTGCGGCGGCGGCAACAGTATCGTCAGACACAGAAAAGTGCTATTTTTAGTGCTAAGGGTCAACTAATTGATCAATTTAATCAGATAATTCCCTTTCAATTAACCAA
Source organism: Microcystis sp. Msp_OC_L_20101000_S702 (assembly GCF_007095705.1). Lineage (NCBI taxonomy): Bacteria > Bacillati > Cyanobacteriota > Cyanophyceae > Chroococcales > Microcystaceae > Microcystis > Microcystis sp. Msp_OC_L_20101000_S702. Next base: position 25,946 of record NZ_SFBO01000148.1, on the reverse strand, counting down.
TGCTCAAAAACGAGTTATTGAGGAAATTTTAGAGGATTTAGATTCTAGCACCCCGATGAATCGTCTTGTGCAGGGGGATGTGGGTTCTGGCAAAACAATTGTCGGAGTTTATGCCATTTTAGCGGCTCTACAATCCGGTTATCAAGCAGCATTAATGGCTCCCACGGAAGTTTTAGCAGAACAACATTATCGTAAGTTAGTTAGCTGGTTTAATCTCTTACATTTACCCGTAGAATTATTAACTGGTTCCACAAAAACCGCTAAACGGCGAGAAATTCACGCCCAATTAGAGACAGGAGAATTACCACTTTTAGTGGGAACTCATGCCCTAATTCAAGATGCAGTTAATTTCCGCAAATTGGGGTTAGTTGTTATTGATGAACAGCATCGCTTTGGGGTACAACAAAGGGCAAGATTATTAAGCAAAGGAGAGTCTCCCCACGTTTTAACCATGACAGCAACACCGATTCCCCGTACTTTAGCTTTAACCTTACATGGGGATTTAGATGTGAGTCAAATTGACGAATTACCCCCCGGCAGACAACCGATTCAAACCACCGCTTTAAATGGGAATCAAAGAAGGGCTGCCTATGATTTAATTCGCCGTGAAATTGCCCAAGGCAGACAAGCTTATGTGATTTTTCCCTTGATTGAAGAATCGGAAAAATTAGATGTGAGGGCTGCGGTGGAAGAATATCAAAATTTATCAGAAAAGATTTTTCCCAATTTTAATATCGGTTTACTCCATGGTCGCATGAGTTCCGCCGAAAAAGAGGAAATCTTAACAGCTTTTCGCGATAATATTCTGCAAATTATTGTCTCAACTACGGTTATTGAAGTGGGGGTGGATGTTCCCAATGCCACGGTGATGTTAATTGAAAATGCCGAACGTTTTGGCCTTTCACAATTGCATCAATTACGGGGGCGCGTCGGCAGAGGTTCCCATCAATCCTATTGTTTACTTTTAAGTGGCAGTAATAGTGCTAATTCCCGTCAAAGATTGACGGTTTTGGAACAATCCCAAGACGGCTTTTTTATCTCGGAAATGGATATGCGATTTCGCGGTCCAGGAGAAGTTTTAGGACAACGACAATCGGGTTTACCAGATTTTGCCCTCGCTAGTTTAGTCGAGGATCAAGAGGTGTTAGTTTTGGCAAGAGATGCCGCCGAAAAAATTATGTTAGATGATCCCCATTTAATCACTTTGCCCAATTTGAAACAAGCTTTAGAAGCTAAATATCAACGGATGTTAGGAGCGGATATTTTAACTTGATTTAGATGTTCAGTGATCAGTAATACTAAATCCAGTTATTAAAAACTGATTATTTATTCTCCGTTTTGCAGGAGTGCCTCTCTTGATATGTAGCCCATACTCAACGGATGGGCCGTATTACTTTCGATTTTATCACTCAATCCAAGCCTTTGGGGGGTTCTACCCCCCAAACCCCCCGTTGGGGGCGTGGCGCCGCCCCCAAACCCCCCGCGCATTAGTTTTTCGGTGAGATGCTTACACGCGGCTGCTGACACATCTGTAATAATTTAGGAGTCACTGATAATTGCTGATTGTCGGTATTTCTACAAATGTGAGATGCACCCAATCAGTAATCAGTAAACAGTAATCAATAATCAGTGAAAAGACAGCAGCAAACTGGCATTTGATGAGGCTCACTTAATACATACTGCTCATTCAAAACTTAAAACTCAAATCTTATAACTGATAACTGATAACTGATAACTGATAACTGATTCAATTAACCAAATTTAATCATTTCTCGTCCTACCATCACCGGTAATTCCCCTTTTAAAATCGGAATCAATGTCTCGCGAATTCTGTCCGCATCGGGGGGGCATCCCGGCATAAAAATATCGATGGGAATGACTTGATGGACCGGCAGCACTTGATCTAATAATTCGGGAACGATACCGGGTTCTTCTGGTAGTTGAGGGGTGTTATCTCCTAACTCTAAATAAGCCCTTTTTAGCACGGGATCGGCAGTTCCTAACATATTCCGCATAGCGGGAACGTTAGCAGTCACGGCGCAATCACCAAAAGAAACGACGGTTTTGGTATTTTGACGGACTAGATGAATTAGTTCTAAATTATCCTGATTAGCGATCGCTCCTTCCACTAAACAGACATCGACATTTTCTGGATAGGTTTTCAGATCGCAGCCGACGGGACTATATACCACGTCAACTTTTTCGGCTAATTCTAACAGCCATTCATCCAAATCGAGGAAGGACATATGGCATCCCGAACAACCGGCTAACCAGACAGTAGCGAAGCGAATTTTAGACATAATTTTAATTCCTTGATTGGTATTTTTTGGCTGAGTTGCAATTTGATCAAAAGGATCAAACGCAAAGAAATTCTCTTTTAAGCTATTTTTGCCTCCAGGATAAACTCTTGCATTTTTTCCTCAAAGAAAGGGGCTAAATCTAGATTTTTCCAGTCTTTAAGTAGCTCAAAAATAATCGCCTCCGATGCAAAATTTCCCGTATAGGAAATAAAAGAAAAAGGACGTTTGCCGAAATTGAGCAAACAGCTTAAAATCGTGCAATGGTCTTTTACTCCAAAACCAAGAGAACAGGTTTGATCTCGATCTTTTACTCGCCAATTATCAGCACTTTTGGCATAAATATCTAGGGCAACTAAAGCGGAATCCACCTCTCTAGAATATTTAATTAAGAGCGAATACAAAACCCTAGGCTCTTGACTGACATCAGACAAAATTTCAATTATCCGACAAGGAATACTAGAAAATTGCGCCGTCAAATTGGAGAGAGACTGACACATTTCTAGGGCTTGCAGAAATTGCGATTCGGGTGATGTGGTCATAATTATCTCGTTTGCTGAATTGAATCAGACCAAGGATATTGTTTTTGTGCCAGTAAATGCGCTTGTTGCTGCGAAAAACCTCGATTAATCACTAAGTCAGATTCGTAGATTTCATGATTGAGAAACATTCGATCAAGATTATTCCCTTGAGCGCCAGCGAGTCTTCGCCAAGCTGCTACCATTAAACCTTCGGGAAAAAATTGATATCGAGACACTCCCGATCCAAAAGCGTAATCCTTGGCGCGTCGGATATCGATTTCCGAGATTTCGTATTGGGCAGCAATCCCTAGGATATCTTGATTATTACCCATAATCTGATCATAGTCCTCCCTTACCTTGGCGGTTAATTTTTGCTCGTAGATATCTAAATGCGCCCATCGATCACTATCGCCCTCCATCGATTACTTTAACGCGTCCATTGGTGTTCAGTCCTGGCGTTAACTAAAAATTCCAACTTTGATCGATCTTCCTCTTTTTCGGAAACGGCGGAACCCTTGCGGAATATGGCTCCCGTTGGACAAGCGGCAACACATTTGCCGCAGGAAGTACAGGCAGAAACGCTGCCCCAAGGCTGATCCATTCCCGCGATAATTTTATCTTTTTCGCCGCGATAAGCCAGATCCCAAACGTGCGCCCCTTCAATTTCATCACAGACTCGCACACAACGGGTACAGAGAACACAACGATTATGATCGATACCAAAAAGATGATGGGAAATATCCACTTCTCGCTTGGGAAAACGGTAGGGAAAACGACTATGATCCATACCCACTTCGATGGCTAAATCTTGCAATTCACAGTTACCATTAGCCACACAAACCGCACAAACGTGATTGCCTTCAGCGAATAATAATTCCACTGTCATGCGGCGATATTCTTTTAGTTTTGGAGTATCGGTATGAACCACCATTCCTTCCGCCACTTCCGTTACACAGGCAGGTAATAATTTATTAATACCTTCAATTTCTACCAAACATAAGCGACAGGCAGCCACTTCGGAAACCCCATCGAGATGACAGAGGGCAGGAATTTTTATTCCTACCTGACTAGCGGCTGCGAGAACTCGCGAACCCGCTTCGATCGCTACATCTTTACCATCAATGCTTAAAGTGATTACGGACATAAAAATTATTCTCCTTGAGGATAATATCCCTCTCCTTCCCATAGGCCACAATTTGTGGCCGAGGGTGGGATTTTTACAGAAAGTTTTAACCTAGACAAGCGGCTAAGTCTTTTGCGGGGGTGGTAATCGGCTGCAGATGATAGGTATCGGAGAGGAATTTGAGGACGTTAGGGGAGATAAATGCCGGTAAAGTTGGTCCCAGACGGATATTTTGAATACCTAGATGCAGCAGGGTGAGCAGTACAGCGATCGCTTTTTGTTCGTACCAAGAGATAATTAGGGAGAGGGGAATCTCGTTGACGCTAACGTTAAAAGCGTTGGCTAATCCTAGGGCGATTTTGATGGCACTATAGGCATCGTTACATTGTCCCACGTCCATCAGCCGGGGTAATCCTTCGATGCTACCTAATTGTTTGTCGAAAAAGCGGAATTTTCCACAGGCAAGGGTTAAAACGATGCAATCTTCGGGAACTTGTTCCACGAATTCGGTGTAGTAATTGCGATCGGGTTTTGCCCCATCGCAGCCGCCAACTAGGAAGAAGTGACGGATTTTACCCTGTTTAAGGGCATTAACCACCGTATCAGCGACACTGAGAACGGTATTGTGGGCAAATCCCACCATTACCTGCCGAGGTTCGCTTATTTCAGTAAATCCGGGCAATGATTGCGCTTTAGCAATCACGGGACTAAAATCGATCGCACCGTCCACTGTTTCTAAGCGGTTAATATGGGCATAACCCACAGGTCCGAGGGTAAAGAGTTTACTTTCATAGTTTTCGTGGGGGGGCATGAGACAATTAGTAGTTAAAACTATTGCCCCCGGAAACTTAGCAAATTCTTTAGTTTGATTTTGCCAGGCGGTGCCATAATGACCGTAGAGATGGGGATATTTTTCTTTGAGTTTTGGATAACCGTGGGCGGGTAATAATTCTCCGTGGGTGTAGACTGTTATCCCAGTATTGGCAGTTTGTGCCAGTAAAGCCGCTAATTGTTTAATATCATGGCCGGAGACTAAAATGGCTTTACCTAGACGCGGATTTAAGGGAACATTTGTCGGTATGGGATGACCGTAGGTTTCGGTATGACCTTGATCTAATAATTCCATGGCTCGCAGGTTTGCGTCCCCAACTTTTAGACAGATTGCCACCCAATCATTCAGGTTTAAATCACTGCGATCAATTGCCGCTAAAGTCTCTTGGATAACCTGATAAACTGAGTCATCCTCTTGACCTAATTCCTGAGCGTGGAAAGTATAGGAAGCAAGACCTTTAACTCCGTAGATAGCGGTTAACTTTAGGGAAAAAATATCGAGGTCTTGTACTTTTTCAATTAGTTCTAAGGATACTTCTTGACCTTGGCTGACTAGGCTCTCATTAAAATTAGGCTGATACTTGGCAAGTGCAGACCAGTCCAGCGATCCCAATTGTGCTTTTAAATTTTCCCGAATCTCTAAACAACGCTGAATATAATCGGTAAAACGTCTTTGATCGAAGTTCACATTGGTCATGGTGGCGAAAAGCGACTCGCAGGTAAAAATATCGGCTTCGCGAGTAGATATTGCCGCTTCTTTGGCTTTTAAAACCACCGATGCTAATCCCCGCAAACAATAAACTAATAAGTCTTGAACGGCGTTGACTTCGGGACTTTTTCCACAGGCTCCCCACTGATGGCAACCATTACCACTAGCGGTTTGTTCGCATTGTTCACAAAACATAAGTTTTCTCTCTTTTTTCAGTAGATTGACAGATTGTTGCGATTTTTTTCTACTAAATTTAATTCTGCTTTTTTGAAAGTTAGTTATCGGCCCTCACCCGGCAGGAATTATGGATTTTACGACTGGAAAGCTTGTCTTGACAGCCTCTACTCTCTGAACTATGTTTTTATTCTCTCACTTTTTTTGCCAGTTGGGTTCTGATTTTAGATTTCCTCAAGAATTACCGATTAAACAATTATTTAGTTGTCTTAAGTAAATTAAGTATTTTTTGTGATTTTTATGATATAATGAGCGAAATTTTCGATTTTTAGGTGGGTATTTGCCAGTGTCATAGCAATCGGTCTCCTGATTAGGATAGAAAGTTGGAACTTAAGAGTTATTATCGCCTAACTGTGATGATGGGATTGCTTTCGACATAGATAGTTATCTCTTTTGTTATTTACTTAACTTAGCAATGATTGAAACCGCTCATCTCGCCGAATCTGCTCAAAATCTTTATCTGTTTTTGCCAGATACTGATATTTGACATCAAGACTGATGAACGATTTATTTGATTAGTGGTATTCCGATATCTTTGCAGATTTTATTAGCGAGAATATCCCTAATTTCCGTATGTCTTGGAATCGCAGATCTTTTATTTAATTGTCTACGGTTTCACCGATAGGTTATTGTCCGAATGCTTCGCCCCTACAGGACGCGGGCCGATGAAGACGCAAGGTTTTGAACGACGATTCTCTCAAAATCTTGCACCTGTGAGAGCAAAACAGAACCCTAAAACTCTTACCTCGTCTATATTTAACATTTATTCAGCAAGTCCTATCTACCAATCTATCTGAACAGGATATTTTGCTAATATTGAATCATGGCTAATCAGTCTAGCATTTTCAAGATTAGCTTGAGCAACTAACAAGCGGTCAAATGGATCTTTATGGATGTTAGGTAAAGTATTTAAAGCTAAAACATGGCTGACTGTAATTGATAAAAGGCCAATTTGGTTAGTTTCCTGCTGAGTATTAATCATTTCTGCTAAAGGTATCTTGAGTGATAGTTTACCTAGTTGTAGTTTGATTTGCATTTCCCAAATACTTGTAATACTAAGTAATAGCGTATTACTAGGATCTCTACACAGTTCTAAAGCTCTTTGAGAGAGTTTTTCTGGTTCGCTATCCCACCAAATAAATGTATGGGTATCTAAAAGAAATTTCATGATTCACCTGTCCAAAATTCTTCAGGAAGTGGCTCATCAAAATCTTCGCTAGTCCTAATTTTTCCAGCGTGTAGTCCTGGTTGTCGTAACTTAGGAGAAGGAGTTTCAGACGTTGTTTTTTCAGTATCTCCCCAAGGAATTAGACGAGCTACAGGCTTGTTTCCTTCGGTTATAATAATTTCAGTATCTACCTTTATTAAGGCAAGTAGTTCTTGTAAAGTTAACTGTACTTGATTGAGATCAATAATTTTGTTTGACATGAATAATTTTCTCTCTTTATTTACTTCACAAAATAAAACAGGATTCAGTGATAACTGCCTCACAAGTTAATAAAGGGTTGGCAACTTTTTCCCATTGCTGAATTACCCAATTGTGATAATTATCACTCCGGTATGTCTTGGAATCGCAGATCTTTTATTTAATTGGGGGTTAAACTACCAAGAATGGCTAGGACTTGCTGAAAAAGTACGGGCGAAGATTCGGGCAATAACTTATCGCTGAAACCGTAGATTTCCTATCCGAATGCTTCGCCCCTACAGGACGTGATCGATAAACTGTTTGCGTTTCATACAACAATTTTCTCTTCTTGGTAGTTTCCCCTAGTAGCGGAAATTGCTTCCTGTTTATTCAATTCTAATGCTTCGCTAAGAGTAATTTTTAGGCTTTCTAATAACTGATCACGAGATGCTTCTTGACAGTTAACTCCCGGAATTTCTTCTATCCAACCAATCCACCAATCTCCGTCTGGCTGAATGATAGCTGTGTAGGTGTTAGTCATAGAATATCTCCTTAGCTAAAATACAAATATATATTATTATACTCGATTTAGGAAACTCTGAAACCGCTCATCTCCCCGAATCTGCTCAAAATCTTTATCTGTTTTCGCCATATCCTGATATTCGACATCAAGATTGATGGCGCGTTGTAAGTTTTCGATAGCTAATTCCACATTATTTTGTAAGCCATAACAGCAAGCTTTATTGTAGTAAGCATTAGCATAATTTGGATTAATTTTAATAGCACGATCACAAGATTCTAGTGCATCTTTATATCGTCCCATAAAAGTTAAAGCAGCTCCTCGACTATCCCAAGCTTCATGCAAATCGGGTTTAATTTCTAAAGCTCGATCAAAGGATGCGATCGCTTCTTCCAATCTGCCTAAATTATATAACGCATTCCCTCGGTTGTTCCAAGCATCAGGGTCATCGGGTTTAAATTCTAAAGCTCGATCGTAGGATGCGATCGCTTCTTCAAATCTGCCTAAATCATCTAACGCATTCCCTCGGTTGTTCCAAGCTTCATGCTTATCGGGTTTAAATTCTAAAGCTCGATCGTAGGATGCGATCGCTTGTTCAAATCTGCCTAAATTACCTAACGCAACCCCTCGGTTGTACCAAGCATCAGGGTCATCGGGTTTAATTTCTAAAGCTCGATCCCAGGATGCGATCGCTTGTTCAAATCTGCCTAAATTACCTAACGCAACCCCTCGGTTGTTCCAAGCATCAGGGTCATCGGGTTTAATTTCTAAAGCTCGATCCCAGGAGGCGATCGCTTGTTCAAATCTGCCTAAATTACCTAACGCAACCCCTCGGTTGTACCAAGCATCAGGGTCATCGGGTTTAATTTCTAAAGCTCGATCCCAGGATGCGATCGCTTCTTCCAATCTGCCTAAATTATATAACGCATTCCCTCGGTTGTTCCAAGCATCAGGGTCATCGGGTTTAATTTCTAAAGCTCGATCCCAGGATGCGATCGCTTCTTCCAATCTGCCTAAATTACCTAACGCAACCCCTCGGTTGTTCCAAGCTTCATGCTTATCGGGTTTAATTTCTAAAGCTCGATCCCAGGATGCGATCGCTTCTTGGTATTGTTCAAGATAAACAAAAGTATTACCTCGATAAAACCAACCGTCTTCCCATTGAGGTAGCAAACTAACTAGACGGTTGAACCCTTTTAAGGCATCTCGATAGCGGTTTAATTCATATAGTTTAAGAGTAAATCCTGCTAGAGAAGGCAACATTTCAAGAGGTTTTTCTTCAAATAACTGCCAAATTAACTGTTTTAGAGGACGCAAATAGTCATTTAATTCTACCTGCTTTCCCTTGGCTTCAATTTGTCCGTCGCGAGGTTCTAAAATGTTTTCTCTGGCAATTAAATCAGCCAAACTTTGCTTGATTTTCCAGCGATACCAGAGTTGTTGCCACATATTTCCCTTGGCGATAAATCTGGCAGTGGGTTCAACAATAAACGGCTCTAAGGAAATATTACACTGGCGCAACAAATCCACCGCAGCATAGATATATTTCGCCAGAGTATCCCTTTTAATTGCATCCTGATAACGTTTTTTCCAGTTGCCTCGTAGAGTAGCTTGATAGTTGGCAGGATTGAGGGGTAATTGTCGGTTGTCAAGGCGCACCAGATTTTCTACCACATTGCGAAAGGTAGAATCATTATAGGCAGCAATGCTGCTGTAGTCAGTTTCAGCTTTAATGTTGGTTTGCGGGATAGTATCCTGCAATAATTCGACAATTGCACCGTCTTCCGGTGATGGCAATTCTACCAAGTGAAAACGGTTCCACAGTTTTGGGTATTTGTCCCACTGTAACTTATCCCATTCACTCGGTTGTCCCGGTAATTCGGGTTCTTTTTCATCTCTCGCAGTGGCAATTACTCGCACTTCTTCGGGACGAGTACAATGGTTTTCATAAGCTTCTAGGGTTTTTAATAGTCGTTCTTGTAAGGGAATATTAATCGCCGCAAGAGGACTATCTTTTGCTTGGGGATTTTGGTCGATTTTCAAACTGCGGCGCATATATGAGTTAAGATCATCGAGGAAAAATAGTAATTTTCTATCTGTTCCGATCGCCTCTAATTGTTTATTTTCAGGTCGCTCTAACCATTCTCCTAACTTTAATACTAATACCGTCCAGCCTTCATGATTCAAGCGTTGCGCTACTTCAGCAGCTTCTCTAGTTTTGCCGATTCCTGTGGGTCCGAGAATAATTAACCAGCGATTTTCCTCCAGATTTTGCAGAAGTTCGTTAGTAAAGTTTCGGTCAGCCATTCGGTGTTGGTAAATAATATTATGATCCGCTAAAGGAGATTTATCCTTTTCATCCCTTTTGTAGATAATCGGGATTACATTGCTATTGGGGGCAATTTTCGTAAAGGGTAAGGACGGTTCAATGATTCGGACTTTTCGTTTTTGCTCTCGATACCACCAAATGAAACCGATTATTGCCAGAACAACAGTCACTAATGCACCGGAGAGGAGATTGTCAATCCAGTCTTTATTAGTTTGATAGAATTGTATTATAGAATTCCACATAAGCCTATTTTAGATTTGAGATTTTCGATTTGAGATTGCGGAATGTGTGTCTAAAGATTTGTAGAAAATTAATTCGACTTCTTTTCACCGGTGAGAATATTTTTCCTCCTCGCCATGATAAGACAAATTTTAGATGCTTGTAAGTAAGTGGTTCTAATTAAATTGAAGATAGATTTTGTCCTTGATCCCCCCTTAATTCTCCCTTGATAAGGGGAGTGCCGATCCCCCCTTAATCCTCCCTTGATAAGGGGAGTGCCGATCCCCTCTTAATCCCCCCTTGATAAGGGGAGTGCCGATCCCCCCTTAATCCCCCCTTGATAAGGGGGGTGCCGATCCCCCCTTAATCCCCCCTTGATAAGGGGAGTGCCGATCCCCTCTTAATCCCCCCTTGATAAGGGGAGTGCCGATCCCCCCTTAATCCCCCCTTGATAAGGGGAGTGCCGATCCCCCCTTAATCCCCCCTTGATAAGGGGAGTGCCGATCCCCCCTTAATCCCCCCTTGATAAGGGGGATGCCGATCCCCCCTTAATCCCCCCTTGATAAGGGGGGCATCTGATAGTTTTTAACGCCTACCTAGTTAGAATAATCGACTAAACCTAATAAATCCCGATTAATCGGACAAAATAGGGCAATTTGCCCATTCATGGGCCAGAGGAGAGAAAAATTGTCAGACCATCGGGAAAAAGTGACAGGGGAAAAATTTTTCTAGACTGGAGTAGCCAAAAAATCCCAGTCCGGTTAAAATTGATTATCGATCGATTGTGTGAGGAGTCCGACCCCCATGACCAATAAACACACAGCAAGGCTGCTGGGTAGTTACCTGCAGCGCCTGCCTGCTCATAGCTGGCTCATCCTAGTTTTTTGGGCTTTGATTATCGCTCCAGTCCAAGCTGCTGTCGAATTACGCATTGCCATCAGTAAAGGTGTTAGCGCCGTCTCCGTGGGTAGTTCCACCGATGCTGTGGTGAAAGATGGGGCCGGGAGAGTCCTAGGAGAATTGACCGCCATGAATGCCCTCAATGCTAATCCCAGAGGAAAAGCGGTGGGTTTGGCCGATTGGCAGGCCAGTCAATTGATCATCGAACCGGAGAATGATGGTTACGTCTGGATTAATGATCGCTGGTATCGAGGACGCACAAGGATCATTCGGCAAGGTTCTGGGGTGACAGCCCTAAATTTAGTCGATTTAGAGGAATATCTCTATAGTGTCGTCGGTGCGGAGGCGATTCCCTCCTGGCCGCAAGAGGCCTTAAAAGCCCAATCTGTGGCGGCGCGTACCTATGCTCTCTACCAAATGAACACTTCCGGCAATCGCATCTACGATCTCGATACTACCACCCGCACCCAAGTTTATAAGGGTCTAGAAAGCGAGTTTACTAGCACCCACGAGGCGGTTAATGCCACCGCCGGACAAATTATGAGTTTCAACGGCAAACCGATTTTAGCGGTGTTTCACTCCTCCTCCGGGGGTCATACGGAAAATGTCGAAGATGTTTGGAATTCCCCCTTGCCCTACCTGCGCGGTGTCGTCGATTACGACCAAGTCGCCCCGGTATTCCAGTGGTCAAAAAACTTTAGCGCCGGGGAATTAGGCCGTTTAATTGGTGGTGTTGGTCGTGTGCGATCGCTATCTCCCGAAAGGACTACTCCCCACGGACGAGTGATTAGAATGCGTATAGTGGGCGATCAAGGCTCTAAATTAATCTCTGATACCCAATTACGGCGATTCCTCGAGCTGCGTAGTACCCTATTCACGATTTCAGCTAATAACGGTACTTTTGCCATTAATGGTCGCGGTTTCGGTCATGGGATCGGTTTAAGTCAATGGGGCGCTTTTTCCCTCGCTGACCAAGGGGTGACTTATGACCGGATTCTCGGCCATTATTATCAAAATGCTCGTTTGACTGAAATGCCCAATTAAAAAGGCTGTCAGCCATTTCCAGTCAACAGTAAACAGTGAACTGATCACTGATAACAAGGATCGAATCTAAAACCTAATTGGTTAAGCTAAGTAGGGAGGCACAATTATTTGTAGGATGGGTTAGCGGTAGCGTAAACTATGCTGGCGTTGGGTTTCATGCTTCAACCCAACCTACGTTCATCTGATCAGTGATAACTGATCAATGATAACTGATAACTGATAACTGATTGTGAGATAATGTCTGATCTAACTTGTAATTTTTGACTTGCATGACCATCGTTACCGAAGCCTTAACCGAGTTGGAACCAGTCATAAAAACTACCTTTACCGTTGAGGAAATTCGCCAACTACTGCCCCATCGTTATCCCTTTGCCCTAGTTGATCGCATTATTGACTATGTACCAGGTAAAAAAGCCGTTGGCCTAAAAAATGTCACGATCAACGAGCCTTTTTTCCCCGGTCATATTCCCAGTCGTCCCTTGATGCCGGGGGTGTTAATTGTTGAATCCATGGCCCAAGTGGGGGGAGTGATTTTGACCCAATTACCCGGGATGAAAGGGAAATTTTTTGCCTTCGCTGGCATTGATAAAACCCGTTTTCGTCGTCCTGTGGTGCCGGGAGATCAATTAATTATGACGGTGGAATTATTATCCTTCAAGATGAATAAAATTGCTAAAATGCAAGGGGAAGCAAGAGTCGATGGGCAATTGGCCGCCCAGGGCGAAATGATGTTTTCCGTCTTTGATTGACCTATGAATTTTGATCGAGATCGTCTCCGACAAGAACTAAATTTATTTGCTATTCTAGGGGCTTTTATTACCAATATTTTCGCTAATATTTTTCCTCTTAAGGGCGAAAATATCGGGGCTATCTCGAATACAGTTTTTCAAGATGTCTTAATTGTTCCCGCTAATTATGCTTTTGCGATCTGGGGATTAATTTATCTGGGTTTAATTAGTCTGGGAATTTACCAAGCTTTGGCTTTTAATAAAACTGAACCACGTTTGCGTCGGTTAGGCTACGAATTAGCCATCGCTAGTGCTTGTCAGATTCTCTGGGTAATTCTCTTTCAATTGCGTTTTTTTACCCTGTCTTTACTGGCAATGCTAGGCATTTTAATCCCTCTCATCCGGCTTTATCTCCGCTTAGAAATTAATCGCTTGATTGTGAATCGTAAACAGGGTTTATTAGTTAATGCTCCTATTAGTATTTATTTCGCTTGGATTAGCGTAGCCACGATTGTCAATGTCGCTTCGGTGCTAGATTGGATCGACTGGCAGCGATGGGGTCTAACTGACCAGATCTGGACGGTAATAATTCTGCTTATCGGGGCGATAATCGCGATTTTAGTCGGTTTAAAAAGAAAAGATCGGGCTTTTATCGGGGTGTTTATCTGGGCTTTTTTGGCGATCGCTGTTAAACAGATTTCTCTGCCTCTAATTGCGATAACAGCGATTATATTAGCGATTATCCTAACTTTTTTGGTTTTTCGTGGCAATTTTCGCCCTCTGAGTCGTTAAGATGCCCGATCACAGCGAATTTCGACGATAAAGCCATCGGGATCGTAGAAGTAAACCCCTCTCCCAGTCGGCCGGGTTACGGGTCCACTAGCAATAGTAATTCCCTGACTTTGTAGCACTTCTAGGGCAAAATCGAAGCATTCCGGGGCAATATCGAAGGCTAAATGGTTGGCACGGGTAAAAGCGATTTCGGGATTGTCGTCGGGAGGGTTTAAATCTGGTTCCCAAAATAGGTCAATTACTGTACCATCGGGGGTGATAAAATTCGCCACTTTTCCCTGGGCAACTAATTCTTTTAAGGTACTGGGAATTTTTTCCCCCACTAATTCCTCTAATCCTAATATTTCCCCATAAAAATGACGAGAGGCATCCATATCTTTGACGTTGAAAGCGATATGATGGACTTTTCGCAGTTGACCGATTTTGAGTTTTTTCGCAGTTACGAAAGGGCTAATAGTCATTTTAGTTATCATTTATCAGTAAAGGATTGGGGGATTTTTCAGTGAACAGTAATCAGTAATCAGTGAAAAGACAGCACTATTAATGTCATTTAATACTCCTCATTTAATACCGTTAACTGATAACTGATAACTGATTGGCGACTTAAGAGTTAATTTTTTGCAATAATTGTCGAATGGATTCGGCATCTTGAGCGTTGGGTAGGAGAGCGAGATAGAAGCCTAAATCCTGTTGCGCTTGGCTGAGTTGTCCAATTTGATAGTAAACTAAACCTCGATCGCGCAGCTCTAGGGGATGATTAGGAATGAGCAAAAGTAGTAGATCTATTGTCCGAATTGTCTGAGACCATTGTTGACGATTCAGGTAAATATATTTTAAATTAGTCAACAAACGTAATAAAATTTGCTGATTGGTAGCAATATTGAGAAAATGTTCTTCTAATTTAACTGGCTGTTGATAAATTTGACTTAATCTTTCTTGACAGTCCTGTTTAAATAGGATTTCACCACCGTGAAAGGGATCGACAAAGATTTCTACTTCCTCGAAATCGGGACGGATAATAAAATGCCCTGGCATACCAATTCCTACCATGGGAAAATCTATCTGTTTGGCAATCTCTAAATAGATAATCGAGAGAGTGAGTGGGATACCAGTGCGGCGATCAATTACGTCATTTAAGTAGCTATTGCGGGGGTCATAGTATTCTTGGGTATTACCGGTAAATTGTAAATCTTCAAACAAATATTGATTGATAACCTTGACTATTTTTAAAGGATATAATCTATCGGGTAGGCGTTTTTTTACCTCGTCAGCCATTAAGTTTATCCTATTTAAATAGTGATCAATCTTGAGACGGGGATATTCAAAATTGGCTATTTGTAGAGCTGCCCGAGCTAGATTTATCTCATGATCAGGATGTTGAATTGTTTCGATGAAGGCCTGGTATAAGAGTTCAAGGGTCATTAGAAAAGGGTATTAATCAGATTATCAACTATTTTAACCGATCCTTCTGGTTTTATCGCTTCTCTTTTCTGATCACTATTAAAGATTCAGCGCTTTAGATGAGCTTTCCCCGGAGGAGTAACGAGAAATCTTGTCAAGGTCTAGATTAACCACCGCTTTTTCTAAAGGGATCGTGCGACAATTTTTAGATTGATCCTGCACTTGATAAACTAATTGATTTGTCCAATCTAAAGCAGTTAACCAACCACTTTGGGGATGATAAACCCCAGTTTCAATGTCTAGCCAACCGCTGCCGCGAGCTAGTTGTCCCGGTTTGACATCAGGAAAGGTAAAGGTTAAAGTATGACCTGTGATAATTAGTTTATCCTTGAAATAGGGTTGGGTCATGGTATGAAATTCGTTTCTAATCCAACAAAACTCCTCGTTTGTTTGCTGTTCAAGGGGATATTCTGGGTGTACTCCCGCATGAACTAACCAAATATCTCCTAGGTCTAAATAAGCGGGTAGGGATTGGAACCAATTGATATGCTCGGCGGGTATATTGTTATTATAACTTAGTAGTGTCGCCGCCCCGCCACTCTCGATCCAACCGTTTAACCATCTTTCAGAAACTTCTTTTCCTGCTAAAGCTTTTAAGAGCATATATTCATGATTTCCTAGGAGACACTGGTAGTTATTTTTGATGACAAAATCCACCACTTCTAAGCTCTGCTCTCCTCGATCAATTAAATCCCCCAGAAAATAAACCTCATCCTCACTATCAGGAGTAACTCGGTTTAATAGTCGCAAAAGTGCCTGAAAATTGCCATGCACATCTCCGATAATAATACGACGCGGTTCTTGAGTTTGTTTCCCTATGTTTCTAAAAAACATACACCCCTCCCTAATCCCTGAGATTGCTACTCTTTTATTGCTAAAAAAGTAGTTTTTATATAGTCTTAATTTTATTATAGGACAAGCCTTTCCCTTTGACAGTCACTCCCTCCTAAGAACCGCCAGAGAAAGGCTGTAATTATTTTGTAAAGTATTTTTACAATCTCTGGACAGAGAGCGGTCAGGTTATGGTACTATTTTTTTATGATCAGTTTTTATATAATTGGACATCAGCACTCATCGCCAAACCCAAAGATTCCCATTGTATAAAAAAGTATCTCAAAAAAATGCTCCCTTGTCAAGCATCATCAAAAAAAAAGTTTTTTTTTGAGATTATAATAAAAAAAAATTAGTTTTCTGCTGCTATGATAACCCTAATTAACGCTAGAATTCCCGCCCATCAGGATCGACAACAAATAGAGATAAATGCTGCGGGAAAGATCGAGAGAATCACGGAGATGGGGGGAAGGAAAAAAGGGGAAAAGATTATCGATATGGAAGGGGATTGGCTATCCTTAGGAGGAGTAGATTTACAGATCAACGGAGGATTAGGATTAGCATTTCCTGACTTAGAAATAACAGATCTAGAAAAATTAGATAATATTAGCGATTATCTGGGGAATCAAGGAATTGATGGTTATCTTCCCACCCTAGTCACCACGTCCGTGGAGAAATTTCAAAAATCACTCTCAGTAATTGCCAAATATATCGAAAAACAGCAACAGGAAAATCGATCGAGCGCCCAGGTTTTAGGAGTACATTTAGAGGGACCATTTTTAAACTATGAAAAAAGGGGAGCGCATCCGGGACAATATCTTTTAAACCCAAGTATAGAAACAGTAGATAAAATTTTTGGGGACTACTTACCGATTGTAAAAATTATCACTCTAGCACCAGAATTAGATAGTAGCGGTACGGTGATTAAATACCTAAGCGATCGAGGAATTACCGTCAGTTTAGGACATTCGCAAGCGAGTCAAGAAATAGCCAAAAAAGCCTTTTTCCAAGGGGCAAAAATGGTTACTCATGCCTTTAATGCCATGCCTCCTTTACATCATCGTCAACCAGGTTTATTAGGGGAAGCAATTATCAATCGCGAGGTATATTGTGGGTTAATTGCCGATGGTCAACACATCCATCCAACCATGATAGAATTATTACTAAAAGCCAGTAATTATCATCAAGGAATTTTCTTAGTTAGTGATGCTTTAGCGCCGATTGGTTTAGGGGATGGTGTCTATCCTTGGGACGAGAGAGAAATTGAAGTCAAACAGGGAACAGCAAGACTTTTTGACGGTACTTTAGCGGGAACAACCTTACCCTTATTACAAGGAGTAGCCAATTTAGTTAACTGGGGAATATGTGATTTAGAAACGGCAATTCTTCTAGCGACAGAATCCCCCAGAAAAGCGATCGGATTAGCGGGTTTATCAGTGGGACAACCTGCCAACTTTTTGCGCTGGCAATCGGCATCAAATTGGGAAAGATTGGATTTCCGTCAGCATTTTGGACTCTAACTGTTGAATGAGGGTATCAAGATCGACTTCGAGGCGATCAAAACATTCAGGAGGAGAAAGATCGGGTTGAAAATAAATCAATTTTACCTGACCATCACCGATAGCGACTATAGCCACTTCTTCGCTGGGATTATAGCGATAAATAATCCCAAGCATCTCTTGAATTTTACAATTAACCTTGCGATTTAATTTCTCTAGGGACTCCCTAGAACAACAGACAAAATGAGGCTGAGGTTTAAGATCGATGCCTAGGGTTTCTTGAGCATCTTCTCCCCATTCCGAGAGTAAACCCCACATTAAACCGGCTAATTCCTGTTGATTTTCTTGCACAAATTGATCTAATTGATAGCGCCATTGATTAGCGGGATCATCGGGTATTGCTTGTTCAAATCTCATCATTAGCCTCTTTTCAGTTATCAGTTATCAGTTATCAGTTATCAGTCATCAGTTATCAGTTATCAGTTATCAGTTATCCGTTATCCGTTATCAGTCCTTAATAAGGGGGGTGCCGATCCCCCCTGCCCCCCTTGATAAGGGGGGTGCCGATAGGCGGGGGAATCCCCCTTAATAAGGGGGGAAAGCTGAGAATTTTTAACACCTACCTACTTATAGACAACTTTTCCTCTAGATAGGGATTGAATAGGGATAGAACTATTCACCTTTTCAGTTAACGACGGTACTCATCACCGCAATCACCGATTAACTGCAATAAATCCCGGGATTTTTCCAAGACATGATCAATTTTTTGATAGTCTTGGGGAGATAATTGAAAATCGAAAATACGGGCATTTTCTGCGATATGTTCAGCAACACCCAAACGCACCCCGATAATTGCTCCAGCTACGGCTTTTTGTTCAAGAACGTAACGCACTGCCACATTAGGAATGGTGACATGATAGGAATCAGCGATCGCTTTAAGAACAGTTAATAATTCTTGGAATAATTGCCAGTTTCCCCAAGCATCGATCATGTTTTTATATTTCCGTAAACTAGCGGTATTGAGACTCATGGCATTGGGTTCAGGATGACCGAGATATTTAGCTCCTAATAAGCCTCCTGCTAGAGTACCATAGGCCAGGAGATAGATGTTATGTTCTTGGCAAAACTGCGCCATTTTGACGAGGGGACGGCGATCAATCAGGGAAAACTGGACTTGATTGGAGACTATTGTAATCCCGGCGCTGAGAATAATTTTTAAATGTTCCGTGTCGAAATTAGTCAAGGCTAGGTGTTTAATTTTGCCTTCCTGTTGTAATTCCCCTAAAAAATATAAGGCATCTAGATAATTTTTATCGCGATAATCCCACCAGTGAAACTGCAATAAATCGAGACTATCCACATCCATGCGACGCAGGGAAATAGCGATATTTTTTGCGACTATTTCCTTAGTCATTTTACCCGGACGGGGAACCCATTTAGTGAAAGCTTGCAGATTATTTAAAGCATCAATACCCCTTTGAGCGACTAATTGACGACGAAATTCACCGATAAAATCTTCAGCCGGACCGTAATGATCGGCCAGATCCCAAGTGGTGAAACCGGCATCTAGATAGGAGAACATACTAGGGATCGCTTTTTGGGGTGCGATCGAACCATGGGCGCCTGAAACTTGCCACATTCCGTTCAAAATACGACAAATTTCCAGATCGGGGGTAAACTGTAAGCGACGAGATTCGGACATGGGGACTTTTCAGTAAACAGTAAACAGTAATCAGTAATCAGTGAAAAGACAGCAGAAAACTGTCATTGAATACTGCTCACTTAATATTCTATTCTCCTACTGACCACTGATCACCGATTACTGATTCAAGACAGATCGATCGTCCCTGTCTGGAAAAACGCGGCAAAGGGGAAGACCTTCGCAAAAATCTCCCCCTTTTTGGGTTTTTGCTGCTCAATTTTTGCCCGGTTAATATTCCACTTCCAATCGCGCTGCGGTGACAGCATCAAAAGCGAAAGCGAGAACTATAGGCATAGGACAAGCGAGGATGACACAGAGAATTAAAGCTGTCACAGTCAATCCAATCGCCATTCCTAACCAAAGTTTTTCGGCAGGGGATAGACCTTTTTGACGCTTAATATTTTGTAACACTTTGGTGGGAATTGGTTCTGGCATGACGGCATTGGGAGGGAATGCCCAATAATTACTGTAGCGTTCGAGAAATAGCTCTGTCCAGCCGTTTTCTTGACACCATTCTTGAATCCATGGTTCGTGAAAGTGTTTCATTGCTTCCCTGTTGACTTTTTCCGGTGATTACTTTAAACATCTCTTGATGCGAACTTCATCCTAGCAAAGCTATCTTAAGGGTCGATCGGATTCAATAAAACTTAATATATGAGTAGTCGGTGGGTAAAATGTATTCTAAGATACAGTGCCAGCGAACGACCAGAACGAACCACAAAGACACAAAGGACACAAAGATCGATCGCTCCTATATAAGTTAAACCGATCACACAAAAGGAAATAATTGTTAAAAAATTTCGGTTCTCGATTCGGTACAGATTGCCTGTAATTTTTGGTCCCAAGTATCGAGGGGAAGGGTATCGAGATAGGCAAAGTCAAAGACAATCCCGATCGAGGGGATAGCTTGCCATTCGGGGGAATGTAGGAGACGATCAAAATAACCTCCCCCGTAACCTAAGCGATAACCTTGGCGATCGCAAGCGACGGCGGGAATTAACAGTAAGTCCACTTCGGTCGGTAAAATGAGAGTAGCGATCGCTGTTGGTTCATAGATGCCATAACGATTTAATTCTAGGGGATCGTCGGCAGTCCAACAGTGCCAAGTCAGGCTATCTCCGTCACAACGGGGAAAACCCCAGCGATGGTGTTGACAAAATAAGGAACTTAAATCCGGCTCTTGACGATAACTGAAGTAAGCGAGAATGGTTTTAGCGTGTTGAAAGAGGGGTAAAGATTGTAAATTTTTGCAAAGTTGCTGACTATTTTCTTGCCAAATATGCTCAGGAAGTGATCGTCTTTGGGCAATTAGTTGTTTGCGTAATTGGGCTTTTTTGGTAGCAGAATCCATAAAATAAAGATAAATAGGAGAGTAAGTAGCTGGTTATAATTAAATTGAAGATGGATCCCCCCTTAATCCCCCCTTAATAAGGGGGGTGTCGATCCCCCCTTAATCCCCCCTTAATCCCCCCTTAATAAGGGGGGTGTCGATCCCCCCTTAATCCCCCCTTAATAAGGGGGGCATCGGACAGTTTTTAACACCTAACTACTTAGTAAGAACGATGCTAAATCTATTTAACTCGCTTTTTGGGCGTTATAACGAGAATATCAAGGCCAATGTGGAAATTTACACGTGGGCAACTTGTCCCTACTGTATTCGTGCTAAATGGTTGCTGGGTTGGAAAGGGGTAAAATACACCGAATACAAGATTGATGGGGATGAAAGCGCTCGTCAAGCCATGGCGGAACGGTCTAACGGTAAACGCAGTGTACCACAGATTTTTATCAATAATGAACATATCGGTGGTTGTGATGATTTGTATGCTTTGGATGGTCAGAAAAAATTAGATAATTTACTGGCTAAATGTGGGACTATCTAAAGTCTATTGACGAAAAAGCCTATGAGAAACATCGGCAATGGATGCAGTTAGCTTTAAATTTAGCGGCAACTGCGGGGGATCGGGGTGATGTACCTGTGGGAGCGGTTATCGTGGATAAACAGAGCAATTTAATCGCTCAAGGGGCTAATTGCAAGGAAAAACACCATGATCCCACCGCTCACGCTGAAATTCTGGCGATTCGTGCCGCTAGTCAAGTGTTAGGCAATTGGCACTTAAATGATTGTACCCTCTACGTCACCCTCGAACCCTGTCCCATGTGTGCCGGGGCAATTATTCAGGCTAGATTAGGATTATTAGTGTACGGTGCTGACGATCCCAAAACAGGAGTTATCCGCACTGTGGCTAATTTTATTGATAGTCCTTTTTCTAACCATCGTTTACTGGTAATCGCGGGAATTTTAGCCAAGGAATCGGGGGAATTATTACAAACTTGGTTTGAGAAAAAAAGAAATGTTTAAAGGAGTCAGGGAGATAGGAGTCAGGAGTCAGGAGTCAGGAGTCAGGAGTCAGGAGTCAATCCTACTGTTAAAAGCGGATTGGGTAAGCTGTTGTGCATCTGAATTTGATATTCGTTTTACCTTGTCTCAACTAGAACTTGAATGCGGACTAGCTGATCACTGATCGTAATATGAGAACAGGAAATCGTTAATCTTCCCTCTGTGCTGATGATTGCCGCTTGTCCCTGGTAGGTGATAGTTATCGCATTACTGATCTGGAGTTACTCTGATTTTACCAATAAGGTAGTTGATATGTACGAGAAACAGGATCTACCTGCATTTGACAAAAGATTGCTACTTCTCCCTCCCAATTCATGTATCGAGAGCCAGGCGTTTCTAGAATTAACTCCGTATCTTTAGGATTGCGATAGAATTGGATATTAGGAGTTTCCTTGTCAAATTCATTTTGATAAAACAAAGATGGCAAATTACTTATTTTCTCTGCAATTGACTCTAGATCATATTGACAACTTGTATGTCGAATCGAACCTGGATACGGCAAGTCTATTGTCTCGACGTGATGTACGGTTTTTACGATAGCGTTCTTTAAATGACGACCGATTCGATATAAATTGGCAAAATGATAACGCAAATCACGGTTTAAAGAAATAGCCGATTTTCCATTCGGATGAATTTCGATATCGGGTCCGATATTGCCATTAGGATGAACTCCTTCCAAGAAATATCCTACGATACGAGCATCTCTGGGAAAAATTTGAATTTTTTTCCTGATCGGCTTTGTGACTATTCTGCGATCCCGTGAGTAAATTACGATAGAACGTAATTGACCGCCATTATGCTTGATTTTATTAACAATAGGGGACAATAAGTTTTTATAATCTTTAATATTATTTTCAAAGTCTTTTTTTGCAGGATTTTTAGCCTTATCTAGCCACTTATCATTATATTTGACTTGATTGGAACTATCATAAGGATGGAGAACCTTAAGAATACGGTAGCAATCATCAATATGAGCCATTAAAGCCTCTAGTAATTCTTTTTGTAAGATAGGCAGTTTCGCTAATGAATAATCGAGACGACCTTCAGCATCAAATAAAGCATGATTTATTCGGTCTATTTCATCTAAAATTTCAGCCAATGCTTTCATAACTCTCTGTATTGATAGATCGTAAATAGAAAGTGGATGACGTTCAATATGGGCTTTATGATAATCGATATTTTCTGGAAGAGATTTTAAATAATTGAAGGCTTCAGGATACAAGTTTCCATCTCTATAGGTTTTACGTTCAATTTTCATTGATATGTAAGCAAGTCAGTTGTGTTATCTATGTATTATAGACCCAAGGAAACCCCACAAAAAGCCATGAGAAGCGATCGCCTATTCAGACGGATTTAGGTGTTGACTGTTGGGTTTCCCTTTCCCCTAAAATTGAGAGGTTTTCTTTAACCCATTGATTCGCTCAACCCAACCGACGGACTCTCTTGTAGGTTGGGTTGACGTAAGGAAACCCAACAAAAAAATAAGAGTATCGAAATAGCGATCGCTTTTTTTAAATCCTACAGTAATCATAGCAATTATTGTCGGTCAAACTTCTCTTTTCTCCCGGTTTAAATCGTCAATTAATTACCTTACTCCTCTTCTCTACTCATTAAAGTAGCGATTAAGAAATTCCTGGGGAGTAATGATGGGGATATTTTCAAAGTCATGTAATGTTAGTAAATCTAAATCTCCTGTAATAATAACTTCTGCTTGAATAACTATAGCGCTCGCTAAAATAACAGCATCATCTGGATCTCTAAGTTGAGGAACTTCTAGTAGTCTGTCAACACAAGGTTGTATAAGTTCTTAAACGATAGTCATCAGGTATGCTGTTGTATATCCACAATATTGTTTTCGAGATTGGAGTTTGGGTCGTTCTAATGTATCTTCTATATCAGCTAAGATCTTTTGGGAGGCAAAGATTGTAATTCTTTGATTTTTAGCTAATTTAAGGATTTTACCCGGAACTCCTCCCCACAACAATCCTGAAATCAAAACATTGACATCTAGAACAACTTTCATGAGTTGGTGCGTCTAATTTGGCGAGCTTCTTTAATCATCTGGCTAATCTCAGCCAGAGTCGGTTGATTGGCATCTGGTTCCATTGCTTCTAGTCGCTCAAAGAATTGCTCTAGATTGACTTTATCTTGATGAACTTTTTTGAGAATGATGGAGTCTTCCGTCAGGGAAATCATGTATTTATCTCCTGGGTTGAGGCGGGTTTTAACTTCAGGAGGAAGTTCGATGTTTCCTTCTCGATTGATTTCTATGAGTAGCTCTTTGGTCATCGGCTTCAAAATCAACTTTATTAGCTTTAGCTGTTAAACAGACTTTATAAATAATCTGATCAAGTTAATTATATATATTTTAGCGAATTTTTCAAGCTACGGCCTGCTACCTTGGAATCTAATCCTGGAATTGATGGCGCTCGGCGATTCGCATCTGGACAGGTAATGTTTCTCCCTCTACATTTATACTACCCCAGGAGAGTCCTTCCACAGAATCAATACTAATGGCGGCTTGACAACCACCCCCTGAACGGTTAGCATTAGTAGGTATGTACGAATTGAGGTTAGGATAAAATCTCAATAAAAATCACGGAAATACAAGCCTCCGATGGTGTAAAAATTTATATTCAGTTCGAGAGTATAGAAGAAAGAACAGAAATTTTTCAAACAGGAGTTACTAATATTGTCAATGACTATGTACAATTATTATTAAATTCGATTAAACAGGGAGTTTCCCAAGTAAGTCCACCCAGTCAGGTTACTTGAGGATTTGGGTTACAAGTTGGGGGTAAAACGGGGATTTATTTAGTGACAAAAGGTTCAACACAAGCTAATATTAAAGTTGCTATTGAATGGGAATTTAACCAAGATAAGGGAGGTTAGTATGCAAGTTCAAGTCGAAAAACGGTATTATACACCCGAAGAATATTGTCAGCTAGAAGAAACAGCAGAATACAAAAATGAATATCTAGATGGAGAAATTATTCCTATGACGGGAGCAACTACTAATCATAATCTGATTGCTGGTAATTTTTATAAAAATTTTCCGACTAAGATTAACAATGAAGATTATTGGGCTTTTATGAGTGATGTCCGGTTATGGATGCCAATATATCGCTTTTATACTTATCCTGATGTCATGGTGATTAAAGGCAAACCATTATATGAAGGAAAAGGCACAAATACTGTAACTAATGCGTTAATCATTGTTGAGGTTTTATCAAAATCAACCCGAGATTATGACCGCACTGATAAGTTTAAATTTTATCGCTCAATTCCTGATTTTAAGGAATATATTTTAATCGATCAATACCGTTATTATGTTGAACAATTTTATCAACAAAATAATGGAGAATGGTTGTTTAAAGTTTATGAATCAGACAAGGATGCTTTAAGGTTTTATTCTGTAGATTTCCAAATTTCACTGATGGATATTTATCAACGAATTGATTTTAATTTAATTGAAGAATAATGATTAAATCTAATCTCAATTATCTACCAAAATCAGTTGATATTGCGATTCTCAAGATCAAGAAGGAAACCCAACAAAAAAATAAGAGGATCGAAATAGCGATCGCTCATTCAGACGGATTTAGGTGTTGGGTGTTGGGTTTCGTTCCGAGGTCCCAATCTATGAAACGATGCGATCGCACTTCGTCAAATTCAGCAAAATAAGCTTTAACCTCATGCCAGAAATTTTCAGACTGGAAGGCTATGTTTTCTTTTTCTATGCTAATGAAGGCAATGAACCCATGCACGTTCACGTTCGACGCGGCGGGGGGTATGCTAAATTTTGGCTAGAGCCGCTAGAATTGGATTATGCTAAAGGTTTGAAAACTAAAGAAATTGTTCGGGCTGAAATTATCATCACAGAAAACTTAGAAACAATACGGAGGAAATGGCATGATGTATTTGGTACATGAAAGCACAGTAAAAGCTCAAAAAGTTTGGGTTGAAGATAAATGGATTTGTATTCGTTTAGAAGACGATAGAGAAATTCGTTTTCCTGCCTATAAAAATAAACGGTTATCAAAAGCAACTTCTGAACAATTAGCAGAGGTTGAGTTAATTTGTGATGGGACGGGATTACATTGGGAAACCTTAGATGAGGATTTGTCTATCATTGGCATTTTAGAAGGAAGATTGGGCGCTTAAATTTTAAATGCTTAAACAAACCTACCGAACCTAGCAATCATAGTAATTATCCTAGGTTGGGTTAACCCAAGGAAACCCCACAAAAAAATAAGAGGATCGAAATAGCGATCGCCCTTTTTAAAATCCTACAGTAATCATTTTTCCATAGCTCCTTTGCTTCCTTGTAGCCTTGTTTGATTCGCACTGTGAATTTATATGTCGCCTGTAAGACTTTTGATAATCTTTTTAGCCAATCGCTC